>NZ_JAYGIN010000018.1:0-190142 GCF_034931005.1 Arcicella sp. LKC2W | reverse complement strand
TAGAACAGATAAAACAGATTTACACTGATTTTTCTTTAAATTTATCCGTGTAAATCCGTTGAATCAGTACAATCTGTGGTCTAATTTTATTCTGCGACAAATTGTAGATAGTTCCGTTCTCTTTTCGACGTTTCACCCTCGTTTTTTTCCATTTCACCTTTAAAAAACTGCTTTCAGTCAATATCCTGTCTTGAAACGGCGTATTCTCATTAAATCATTCTAAAATCATAAATACAAACAACATGAATCTTAAAACTTCATTATTAAGTGTGGCGATGGTTGCCTTACTTCTTATTTTCGGATGTGAAAATAATGAAGTAACCACCACAACATCAACCGCAACCGTCACGGCATTAAACTGTTCATCGGCTACATTTTCGGCAACTGCCACAGCTTCAACGGCTTACACTGGTACGGCAACAGTTCCTTATACAGGCGGAAACGGCGGTGCTTATGCAACAGGTAGTGCCGTAACTTCAGCAGGTGTAACAGGTCTAACGGCTACTTTATCAGCAGGAACTTTGGTGGCAGGTGCTGGTTCGGCAGTTTTTGCTATCACAGGTACTCCAGCATCAAGCGGAACGGCAACTTTTGCCATTACTTTAGGTGGGCAATCTTGTACTTTGTCGTTAACAGTGGTTGCGGGAACTACTGGCGGAACGACAACTGGCACAGCTTGGTCTGTGGATAGCGACATTGCCAATATTGTAAAATTGGCTGAAGCATTTAAAGCAACACTCACCACAACTCAAGTGGCTGCTTTACAATATTCTTACACAAAAGCACAGGCTCAGAAATGGTCAAATTTCCCAGAGTCTATTTATAAAGGAAGAGTCGGCTTACAGACAAGTTCTTTCTCTACGGCACAATGGACGGCATTCTTGAATTTATTGAAAGTTGCTACAAGCACAACTGCCAATGAAGGTTATGAAGAATATGTTGGAATTTTAGATGCCGATGATTACCTCAATCTAAATGGCGGTGGTAGCGGATACGGTTCTGGAAATTACTATATCGGGTTTTTGGGAACACCAAGTACAACTGGCTTATGGTGTTTACAAATTGGCGGACACCACGGTACAAATATCACTACCTATAACGGAGGGAAAATGACTGGCGGAACGCCAAACTTCCGTTCAACAGAACCATATCCAACATGGACTTCTACCAATACTGCCAAAACGGTGCAACCATTAGTACAAGAAACAGTTGCTTTTGCTAATTTCCTTAAAAGTTTAAGTTCAACAGAATTGACAACTGCCAAGCGTGCATCAGCACAGAATGATTTGATTGCTGGCCCACAAAAAGATGCTGCTTTTCCTACCACAAAAACAGGCATAAAAGGAGCGAATTTAACTTCAGCCCAAAAAGATTTGTTGCTTTTAGCTATCAAAACTTATGTTGATGACTTAGACGACAAAGCAGCGGCAGCAGTTTTGGCAAAATATAAAGCTGAACTTGACGATACATACGTTTCCTATTATGGAGGAACAACAATGGCGGCTCAAGGTGACTATATCTTGATTGATGGGCCAGGTGTATGGATTGAGTGGTCGATGCAAGGAGGCGTAATTATAAGAAATAGTGTTCACCCACACTCTGTTTGGAGAGATAGAAAATCAGACTACGGTGCTAATTAATTGACCGTTTTTCAACAATTCTATCCACTTGACGATTGGCAACTTTTAGGGGTTGCCAATCGTATTTTAGCTAATCAACACAATGCAAAATATTAAAAGACTCATTTTCATTTTATCAATCTTGACTTTAGGAAGGAATAGTTTTTCACATCCGATGCCCAACACATTGGTGGTTTTGAATATCCATGAAAAACATATTTCAGGAGAAATTCAACTACCACTTAGTGAATTACAATCTGCTATCGGAATGGCTGTAAATGACAATTCAGAGCGATTAATTGAGCGTTTGGGAGATTCGCTAACGCTATATTTACAAAAACATATTCGTCCAAAAACTTTTGATGGGAAACTTTGGAAAGTCCTGATTGGAAACATGAAAGTGGTAGAAACTACCAATGAATTATCAGGAGATTATAAAGAACTTATCGTTGAATTTTCAATGACTCCACCACCATTTTATGACCTCCGAAATTTCTATTTTAATTATGACGTAGTTTTACACCAAGTAGCGAGCCATAAAATTTTGGTATCAATCAAACAAGATTGGCAACAAGGAATTATCAGCGAAGACTCTACCTATCAAGAAGTTGGCGTAATTTCTTTGGATGTTCCAACGGGAAAAGTCTTTCCTTTTCAGATTAGTTTGCAACAAGGAAGTGTTTGGAATGGCTTTAAAAATATGGTCACGTTGGGAATAAAACATATTGCTGATGGTACCGACCATATTCTTTTTCTGCTGACTTTGCTTTTACCTGCTATGCTTTTGGTAGAAGATAAAAAATGGGGAAAATTTAGTGGGAATAAATCAAGCTTAATCAATTTACTTAAAATTGTAACGGCTTTCACTATTGGTCATTCTCTGACATTAGTTTTAGGTACAATTCAATGGTTAAATTTCCCAAGCAAACCTATCGAAATCCTCATTGCTATCACTATTTTAATATCAGCTTTTCATGCCTATAAACCCATTTACCCAAAGAAAGAAATTTTAATTGCAGGTGGTTTTGGGCTAATTCACGGATTGGCATTTGCTGAAACGCTTACCAACTTACAATTATCAGTAAAACAGTTAGTTATCAGCATTTTGGGGTTTAATATTGGCATAGAATTGATGCAATTATTTATCATTCTATTGGTATTTCCAATATTAATTTTGCTTTCAAAAACACCTTATTATCAACGAATCCGACAAATTGGGGCTATCATTATGATGATTTTGGCATTGGCTTGGATGATTGAGAGATTTCAAGATAAAGCCAATTTTATTACGCAGCTTATAAATTGAAAAAAGTCTTAAGTCTCAGGTATTAAGTATTTCAGTTCCTACAAAGGCGTGATATTTGAGATTTGACATCTAAAATTTTATGCCCGAGACTTAATACATAATACTTGAGACTTAATACTCTCTTCTAAAATTACGCTTTTCTAACAAATTCAGATTTCAAGCCCATTGCTCCAAAACCGTCAATTTTGCAATCAATATTATGGTCGCCCTCAGTTAAACGGATGTTTTTTACTTTCGTTCCTGCTTTTATAGATTTTGGGGCACCTTTTACAGGTAAATCCTTGATTACCACAACAGTATCGCCATCTTTCAGTTCATTTCCGTTTGAATCTATCACTTTCAAACCTGTATCTTCAGCTTCTGTTTCTACATCTTCTGGATTCCATTCGTGAAAACACTCAGGACAAACTAATAAATTATCACTTGGATACGTATATTCACAATTACATTTAGGGCATGGTGAAAATTCAGACATTTTTTGGTTTTTTAAAGAATAAATAATAGCAACTTACAAACGGCTAAGCAGTTATACTAAGCGAAAAGCGATTTGCAAAAATACAAATAAGCAAATTACTGAAAACCAGAATTTTCTCTATCTACTATTTTGCAAACTTCAATTGATTAAGGTTTAATACCGTTTCTGGAAGCAAAAATGAACCATTCAAATTCGTACAAAAGTAAAAAGATTTTTAAACAAAACCTTTATGTAGATTTTCAGAATCGACCGTTTGTTTATTTCCTGTCAAACCTCCGATACTCATTTGGCGACATTCCAACATATTTTTTAAAGAGTTTTGCAAAGTAATTCGGATACTCGAATTTAAGCAAAAATGATATTTCGGAAACTGAATAAGAAGTATGTAAGAGATATTTCTGAGCCTCATTGATTAGGTTTTGATGTACCAATTCAATAGCCGATTTTCCAGAAACTGCCTTACAAATTCGGTTCAAATGTACTGCTGTGATATTCAATTCATCTGCAAATTCTGGAATACTTTTGGGATATTCCGAATGTTTGATATTATGCTGAAATTTCCGAAAGTGAGTCATCATCATTGAGCCACCATGTTCAGCTTCTTCTTGTTTAGTAAGCCTATGAAGACAAATGAAAAATTGAGTAATACAGGAGCGTAACATCAAAAACCTTTCAGCATTATCATTAAATAATTCATCTTCAATATTTTTCGAGATATTTAATAGCTTTCCAAATGAAGAATCTTCATCAAAATGGCTCAAGATTCTTATTTTTTGAAAAGTCTGCCAAATAGGATTCGATGTTTTAAAAATATCCTCAATGATACTTTCAGACAAAGTAAGAATATATCCTTCGACATTGGGAGTATAAATCAGTCCATGAAATAACGTTGGCGGAATTAAAATTACACAAGGTGCATCAATATGATGTTCTTTAGTGTCTTCCTGAAAGGTCAAAGAGCCATTTTTGACAATAAAAACTTGAAAAAGATGAGAATGTATATGTGGTTTTATATTCCAATCAAAAGATTGACTTCGGGTAGCGATAAGTTCTAAAAAGACATATTCAGAGGAATATTTGCCCAGCGTGTCTCCATAAAGCCCATCGAAATTGATTACATTTTTTGGGGATTGCATATAAAATGTTTGATTTTTATCCATAAATGTAAAAATAGTTTCCTCAACCTCTAAATAATATTTGAGAAATTTGCATTAAATATTTCGGAACTGTATACTTATTAATGCAAGTCCTAAAAACCTCACCCCCAGCCCCTCTCCGATGGAGAGGGGAGCATTCTTCCGCTTTTTTCTCCCCTCTCCATCGGAGCAGGGGTCGGGGGTGAGGTTTTGCATTAATAAGTATATAAGTCCGAAATATTTAAAACGCTTTTACCTAATTTATAAGTCATGAAAATCTTTTTGAAAAGTAGCTTCTGTTTTCTAATCTTCACCGTTTTTAATGCACAAGCCCAAAATTCTCTTGAATTTGAATCTTCAAAATTTGTAGTTTTATCTCAAGAAGTTAACGGAAAATCATTAAAAGTTAGAGCTTACGAAAATATCGTTTATGTTGCCAATCCAGTAGAAGCTAATTTCCAAAAATTGAATATTTATGTTCCAGAAGAATATTTTAATGGAGAAAAAATAAATGGTTTCACCCTTGAAACGGCACCCATATTTTTTCCAAATAAAGTTGGTGGTTATATGCCTGCTATGCCCGCAACTTTTATAAATCCACCACAAAGAGGTCCATTTGGTGGCAATAATCAATCTATTCTTACGGCATTATCAAAAGGTTATATTGTAGCTTCAGCAGGTGCAAGAGGCAGAACATCGCCGACAGGCAAAGCCCCTTCGGGTCTTGTTGACCTAAAAGCTGCCATTAGATATTTGAAATTTAATGATAAATTAATGGCAGGCGATGCCAACAAAATCATCTCTAACGGTACAAGTGCGGGTGGAGCCATGTCAACTTTGTTGGGAGCAACCGCCAATCATCCAGATTATGACCCATATTTGAAAGTCTTGGGGGCAGCTAATTCGACAGACGATATTTTTGCCGTTTCTGCATATTGCCCAATTATCAATCTTGAAAATGCAGACATGGCTTATGAATGGCAGTTTAACAAAGTTCACAATTACAAAAAAATGATTTTCTCGAATGTAAATGGTGAGTTTAAGCGAGAAATGAAAGACGGAACACTTGATGCAGAATCAATTATTCTTTCTGACAAATTAAAAAAAGCATTCCCAGTTTATGTAAATGCTTTGAATTTGAGTGATAATGAAGGTAAAAAATTGCAATTAGACGAAAATGGAGATGGAAATTTTAAAGAGTTGGTAAAAACGCATATAATGGCATCAGCTCAAAAAGCTATATCAACAGGCGTTGATTTATCCAAAGCGGATTTCATTGAAATTAAAGATGGAAAAGTGGTGGCGGTTGATTTTGACAAATACATGATGTATATGGAACGCATGAAAACACCTCCTGCTTTTGATGCCTTAGACAATTCATCACCCGAAAATCAAGTTTTTGGCACTGCTACAATTGACAAACGTCATTTTACAAATTTTGCCATTCAACAAACATCAAGCGACCCAAATACAATGGCGGAAAGTCTGCAAATAAAAATGATGAACCCAATTAATTACATCGGTGATAATCAGGCAAATACTGCCAAACATTGGCGAGTAAGACACGGTGCAAAAGATAAAGACACAGGTTTTGCCGTACCCGTTATTTTGGCAACTACCCTAAAAAATAAAGGATTCAACGTTGATTTTGCTCTACCTTGGGACAAGCCACATAGCGGTGATTATGACCTCGAAGAGTTATTTATTTGGACGGATAGTATTTGTAAATAATGTTGAAATTCTCCGTAAAACTTATCAATTAAATAAAGACCACTCAAAAGATGGATATTACTTGGGAGTTAGCCCATTTAGCTCATGTAGAATTACTTACGCCAAAATTGGATGAAAGTATTCGCTTTTTTACTGAAATTTTAGGAATGTCAATTTCTGAAATAAAAGGAGATTCAGCCTATTTACGTGCTTACGATGATTATGAACATCATTCATTAAAACTGACTGCTCATAAACATTCGGGAATTGGGCATTTTGCATGGCGAACTCGCAGTCAAGAATCACTTGAAAATAGAGTAAAAGCTATTGAAGCAACAGGTATGGGTATGGGTTGGGAAGACCATGAGTGTGGTTATGGGAAAGCCTATAAATTTAGATACCCAGACGGACATATTTGTGAACTTTACTTTGAATCTAACAAATATAAAGCTGAAGGCGAACATAAATCTGCTTTGAAAAACACCGCCAGTAAATTTCCAGGAAGAGGAATGAATGTACGTAGAATCGACCATTTGAATCTTTTGGCGAAAGATATTGTGGCATTTAGAAATTTTCAGTTTGGTGTTTTGGGCGGCAGAATGTCAGAAACTATCATTTTTGATGATGAACCCAAAGGTATCTGGGTTTCGGTCAATTCAAAGTCTTATGATTTGGCTATTACAGAAGACCATTCGGGACTTTCTGGGCGTTTTCATCACCTCACTTATGCCGTAAACAGTCGTGAAGAAGTGCTTTTAGCAGCAGATATTGCCCTTGAAAATGGGGTATTTATTGAAACAGGGCCTCATAAACACGCCATTCAGCAGACTTTCTTTTTGTATCTCTACGAACCTGGGGGCAATCGGATTGAAGTTGCCAATCCAACGGCAAGATTAATCCTCGACCCTGATTATGAAACTGTGGTTTGGAACAAAGAAGAACGCATGAAAGGACAAGCTTGGGGACTTAAAACCGTTGAATCTTTCCACACAAGAGGAACACCAATGCCAGAAGAATTATTATAGGAGAATTTTGAGTGGAATTACCCTTCAAGAGGTTTTTTTAAGCCTAAAACCAATCCAATATCTAAACTTACAACTTAAAAAAATGAAATTAACAAAAGAACAATGGACTCGTAGAACATTTCTTAGCACTTTAACAGGCGTTGGAGCAGGTGCATTATTTAACCCATTCTGGTCATTAGCTAACAATGACATAGACCCAAAGGTTGCCGAAATTGTTGCAAAAACAATGTCTATTGACTCCCATAATCATATTGATATTCCATTAAATGCTGGGAAATCGCCAAGTCCAACTTTTGATTTATTAGGTGATTTCAAAAAATCAGGGTTATCCGCAATTTGTTTGACCTTCGCAGTTGATTATCAAAAATTAGAGAACGCAGGCGATGCTTACAATAGATTTATTACGGGATTGGACGGAATTGATGTTTTGTTAAAAGAAAATAATTTAACCCGTTCCATGAATTTGAAAGACCTAACCACTTCTTTCAAAAAGAAAAAACCTGCCATAATTCAATCTGTTGAAGGAGGACATTTTTTGGAAGGACAAATTGATAGACTCAAAATTGCTTATGACAGAGGTTTAAGAGTGCTTGGACTTTTGCATGATAATGATGCTTCTGTGCCTTTGGGAGATATTTACACGAAACCACCACAATGGAACGGACTGACAAAATTTGGAGCAGAGGTCATTCAAGAATGTAATAAAATGGGCATTCTCATTGACCTCACCCATTGTAGCAATAAAACGATTGATGATGCCTTGAAAATTTCTACCAAACCAATGATTATTACACATACCAGTTTGGATACGCAATTGGGACATAATGAAAAAATGGCTCAAATGATGAAACCAAGACTTATTAGCAAAGAACAAGCAAAAATTGTTGCTGATGCAGGAGGTGTTATTGGAGCTTGGAGACATTTGACGGATACACCTCTGGATTATGTACAAAATATCAAAGCATTAGTTGATGTTGTTGGGGTTGATAATGTTTGCATTGGCACAGATACGAAAATTTCTCGTGCTTTAGAGAATAAAAATCCATTCAGACTTGGTGAAAATACCAACCAAATTTGGCAAAATCAAGAAGCTGGGTTCTTCTATACCGTCGTAGATTCGATGTTGAAAACGGGATTTTCAGAAAAAGAAATTATTAAAATTGCAGGAGGAAATTTTTGTAGAGTATTTGATGCAGCTACAAAAAAACACTAATCAATATGAAAAAGAAATTATTAGTATTAGGAGCCCATTCGGCTGATTTTGTTTGGCGTTCAGCAGGAACAATTGCCAAAAGCATTGAAGAAGGTGCTGAAACTTTGGTAGTTTGTATGTCTTACGGAGAACGTGGAGAATCGGGTGAATTATGGAAAGAAGACCCAAATCGTAGTGTCGAAAGTGTAAAAGTTATTCGCCATGAACAAGCTCAAAAAGCGGCTGATATTCTTGGAACACCAATTCAGTTTTTAAATTGGGGAGATTATCCAATGCTCATTTCAGACGAAAGAATTGAACAACTAACCAAAATAATTGGCGATTTTGAACCAACCGTTATTCTTACTCACACCGCAAAAGACCCTTTCAACCCTGACCATCCTTTGGCATATCAAGCTACTGAAAGGGCAAGGCTTTTGTCGTGTGGGGCAGGAGTGCCAAGTGCATTCAAAAATATTGACCCGCCCATGTGGTATTCATTTGAACCGCATCAGCCAGAAATTTGCGAATTTTTACCCGATACTTTCATTGATATTTCATCAGTTTTTGAAAAGAAATTAGCGGCAATGGACTGTATGGGAGCTCAAAAATATTTAAGAGATTATTATGCTGAATTAGCTTCAAGAAGAGCAAATCATGCCCGTAGAATTTCGGGTAAAAAAGATATTAAATACGCAGAAGCCCACCAAAGCCATTTGCCAAGAATAACGAACAGTATTTTTTAGAATTTGTGTGTTAGAAAATCCCTCATAACCAATAGACTAATTTCCAGTAACCAATTCCAGAAATGTATAAAGAACTCTCAAAATTCTCTGCCGCCACAATTTGCGAAGCATTGGGCAATAAAGGTTATTTGCCGTCTGGTATCAAACCGATTGCCTCAAGTATGAAAGTTTGTGGCCCTGCTTACACCGTTCAAACGATGCCAAGAGACAATGTTTTATTGCATCGTGCTTATGCTTATGCACAGGCAGGAGACGTTTTAATCGCCAATTGTTCAGGTTTTTATGAAGCAGGATATTGGGGAGATTTAATGAGTCTCGGGGCAAAAACCAAAGGAATAAATGGCTTAGTGATTGATGCTTGCGTGCGTGATGCTGATGATATTGAAGCAATGGGTTTTCCTGTTTTTTCAAGAGGATTATGTATTAGAGGAACGTCAAATCATGGTGATGGCACGCTCAACGAACCCATTATAATTGGAGATGTTTTGATAAATGCAGGCGATATAATTGTTGGTGACCGTGATGGTGTGGTAGTTGTGCCTTTTGCAAAAATTGAAGAAACCATTGAGAAAGCAATCGCTCGTGAAGCAAAAGAAGAAAGAACAAGAGCAGCATTAAGAAAAGGATTTCCCTCTATAAAAATTTATGGTTGGGACGAGAAATTTGGATTTTAACAACAGGCATATATGATGAATAATAAATTAAAAATAGCCGTTTTGGGTTTGGGCGAAGCAGGAAGTCATTTTGCGAATGACTTGGTAAATTTAGGCGTAGAAGTTGTCGGATTTGACCCAAAACCAATTCATCAATTAAACGAGGCAATTTCTGTTAAAACAAGTAATGCAGAAGCAGTACAAAATGCAGATGTAATTTTTAGTGCCAATCTTTCTTCTGTATCGGAAGACATTGCAAATGAATTGGTTAACGCATTAAAACCCCATCAGTTTTTCTGTGAAATGAATACTTCTGGACCAGAAAAGAAACTAAAAATTGCTTCAATTCTGAAACCTTCGGGCGTAAAAATGATAGATTTGGCAATTATGGCTCCTGTTCCACCAAAGGGAATGATGACTCCATTATTAGCTTCGGGTGAATTTGCTTTTGAATTTTCTGAAAAACAAAAGCCTTTAAATCTTGATTTGTCAGTTTTGAAAAACAGTAAAATTGGCGATGCAGCTACTCGAAAATTATTACGTTCAATTGTTTACAAAGGCATTGCAGCGGTAGTCTGTGAAGCAATGGAAGCTGGAAAATCTTTTGGAATGGAATCATATATTCGTTCACAAATCAGCTCATTAATTGGTGGAAATCAAGACCTTATCGACCGTTTTGTGGAAGGAAGTAGAACACACGCCACTCGCAGAATGCACGAAATGGACGCTGTAATTGAAATGTTGGAAGCACAAGGAATTGAACCAATTGTGACGAAAGGCACAAGAAATAATTTAGAAAAATTAAGTTTAGTGTCTTCTAAGTACGCTGTTTAATAAGTTATTTCAACTTCCCGAAAGTTCTAAAACTTTCGGGAAGTTCTCCAATCAAACATTTTAGGATGAAAATTATTCAGAAAACTTATTAAACAGTGTACTAAATGAGATTTGCAAAGAACTTTCGGAAAGGAGAAAACTCAATATTCAGCTAATTAGTTACGGAACTATCTACAATTTGTCGCAGAATAAAATTAGACCACAGATTGTACTGATTCAACGGATTTACACGGATAAGTTTACAGGAAAATCAGTGTAAATCTGTTTTATCTGTTCTATCCGTGGGCTAATTTTGTCTTGCGACAAATTGTAGATAATTCCGATTAGTTATTTCCCAAAAACATTCTCGATTCAAGATGAAATCTATTCCATATATGCAATTTAGAGGCGGAAGTTCAAAAGGCTTATTTTTCAAAGCCGAAGACTTACCCGCAGACGAAAATGACAGAAATAGGTATTTGCTTTTAGCGATGGAAGGCACAACCGAAGGGGATTTTCGGCAAATTGATGGTTTAGGCGGAGCAACTTCTTTAACCAGCAAAGTGGCAATAATTAGTAAATCTAAAAATCCAGCAGCAGATTTAGATTATCTTTTTGTACAAGTTGTGGTCGGAAAAGGTAAAGTTTCTACCACTCAAACCTGCGGAAATATTTTAGCGGGCGTTCTTCCCTTCGCCATTGAATCAGGAATGATTGAAGCCACAGAACCAACAACGTCTGCCAAAATAAATATTGTAAATACAGGCGGAATTTGTGAAGTTGTGGTACAAACACCCAATCGCCAAGTTGAATATATTGGCAATGCAAAAGTTGATGGTGTTGTTGGAACTTCAGCCCCAATTATTTGTAATTATTTAGAAACCGTCGGTTCAACTTGTGGGGCTTTGTTGCCAACAGGAAACTCAAAAGATATTGTTGAAGGAATAGAAATAACTTGTATTGACAATGGAATGCCAATTGTCATGATGCGAGCAAGCGATTTTGGCTTGGTAGGCAATGAAAGCAAAGAAATTTTAGAAAGCAATCAATCTTTAAAACACAAAATTGAACAGATTAGAATTCAAGCAGGTTATTTGATGAATTTGGGAAATGTCAGTGAGCAAACAATTCCAAAAATGTGCTTAGTTTCAAGTCCCGAAAACGACGGAGTAATCAACACAAGAATGTTTATTCCCCACGTTGTTCATGAGGCAATTGGGGTTTTGGCAGCGGTTTCTGTGGCAACGGCTTGCATAACACCTGATACTGTAACAGAAGGAATTGCTAATTATTCAATTCAAAAATCTGAAAATTCTGCAATGTTGAGTATTGAGCATCCTTCTGGAGAATTTACGGTAAATCTGGAATTTGAAGCACAAAATTGTGATGTGAAAATAAAAAAGTCAGGCGTAATTCGTACCGCCCGACTTCTAAGTATTGGTCATGTTTTTATCCCCGAATGAGATTTTACAAGACTTCTATATTAATATTTTCATAAGCTAAAAGTTCTGGAGCATCTGGCGACAATTCCGTAATCAAATAATCAACATCCTGAATATCAGCAATTTTCATTTTCATAACCGTATTCATTTTTTCAGAGATTGCCATGATGGCTACTTTATCAGAAGCTTTTAGCATGGCTTTTTTTACTTGTACCGTTTCCCAATCAGAATCCGTCAATCCTCCATTTACATCTAAGGCATTCGTTCCCAAAATACATAAATCTGCTTTCATTTCTGCTAATCGTTGATGCACTTCTCCACCGATAGACATTTGGCTATATCTCGAAATTTGCCCCCCAATTAAAATAATTTCAATATTGGGTTTATCCAATAATTCTACGGCAGTCAATGGATTGACAGTCATAAAAGTAGCCGTCAAATCTTCTGGAATCAATTTCACAAATTCCCGAATGGTTGTACCTCCCCCAATCAAAACCAACATTCCTTCTTTCAAAAGCGACAAAGCTTTTTCAGCAATTACCAATTTGTGCGAATGGGCATAATTCTCTTTCAGATTTGACGAATGATGATATGATTTTGACATCGCTCCTCCCCTAATCTTAATGATTTCTCCGCTTTCTGATAATTCGTTTACATCCCTCCGAATTGTATCTTCCGATACATTCAATATGTCGGTTAATTCCCCTAATGATATCCGTGTATGAACGTTGATTTCTTTTAAAATCAAATCTTTTCGTTCTTTTTTTAATAAGCTAACCGACATTTTTTTTGTTAAAATATTTCAAGTATGGTAAAACAAAGATATGAAAATTCTGCAAGAAATGAATGCTAAAATCAATATATTTATATGCAAATTTTGCAATATTTAAGTTTAAATACTCAATTTTCAATCTTTTTTAAGTTATTTTTTGATACAATTAGTATTATTTCACGAAAATTTAATATGTTTGTTGCAAATATTGCAAATTTAATTCGCAACAATTGCAAAATGCCAGTTAATCCTAATTTCCCCTTTATGAAAAAAAATAGACTAATTAAAAGCTCACAACGCTTGTTATGGCTCTCGCTTCTTGGAGGCTTGACCATAAGCAATTACTCACACGCAAACGTAAGTAAAAGTGATACTCCCAATAGCAGCCATTCAAAACTGGCTAAAGCAAGTAAAATCACTGGAAATGTAATTTCTGGTAAGGATTCAAGCCCTGTTATTGGAGCATCGGTTGTAATTAAAGAAAGCCCAAATCTTGGTACAAGTACGGACGTAAATGGAAATTTCAGTTTGTATTTACCTGATAATCTTGCCACTAAAAACATTACATTAGTAGTAAGCAGTGTCGGATACGAAAAATTTGAAGTAGCAGTTTCAGCGGGTCAAAGTTCGGTTGTAGTTACCCTAAAAGAAAGTTTGCAACAACTTGGAGAAATTGTAGTGACCGCTTTAGGCGTAAAAAAAGACAAAAGAGCCTTAGCTTATTCAGTGTCTGAAATTAATGGTTCGGATTTTACGCAAGCTCGTGAAAATAACGTAGCCAATGGTTTGACGGGTAAAATTGCAGGGGTAAACGCTACAGGATTATCAACGGGTCCGGGAGGTTCAAGCCGTGTGGTGATTCGTGGTAATGGTTCTTTGACAGGTAATAGTCAGCCTTTATACGTAATTAACGGTATGCCAATTGATAACAGCGTTCCCGGTGGAAGTTCAACTCCAAATGGTTTTGGTACAAAAGGTGGTACTGACCGTGGAGACGGTATTTCTGCCATCAACCCTGATGATATTGAATCAATGACTGTATTGAAAGGTGGTGCAGCAGCAGCATTATACGGTTCACGTGGTGCAAATGGTGTTATTTTAATTACTACCAAAAAAGGTAAAGGTCAAAAAGGTATTGGTGTAGAATATAACAGTACCTACACAATGGAAAACATTTCAGTATTTCCAGATTTTCAGTATGAGTACGGGCAAGGTGATGGCGGTGTCAAACCAACAACATTGGCACAAGCACAAGCAACGGGTCGTCGTTCGTTTGGGTCAAAAATTGATGGCTCAACTGATTACGTAGCGGCCGATGGCAAAAATCACCCATACGTAGCACAAAAAGATAATTTGAAAAATTTCTACCAAACAGGAACGACTTTCACGAACTCACTTGCTTTCTCAGGTGGAAATGATGCAATCTTATATCGTCTTTCTTTAGCTGATTTAGATGCCAAAAGTGTGTTGCCTACTAATACATACAACCGTAAAACAGCAAGTTTGAATATTTCTGCTAAACTTAGCGACCGACTTAGAGCGGAAGCAGTAGTTCAATATAATCTTGAACAAGGAAATAATAGACCTGTGGCTGGTGATGCTTTAGGAAATCCAAACTGGATGGCTTACGAAGTTGCTAATACGGTGGATGTGAGATGGTTAAATCCCGGTCATGATGCCAATGGCAATGAGATTTTCTGGAATGATGCAGGTATTGTGACTAACGGTTATTTCTTCATTAATAAATTCAAACAAACTGATACGAAAGACAGATTCATTGGTCAGGCATCCATTTCTTATGATTTATTGAAAAATTTGACCTTGAAGGCTACTACAACCCGTGACGTTTACAACTATAATTTCACGAGTATTATGCCAACAGGTGGACAGTATATTCCACAAGGACAATACGATGGAATTAAATCTGATGTTGCAGAAACCAACAGCATGATTACCGCCGCCTACAATACCAAATTTGGTGGAACAATTGGATTATCAGCTTTAGCAGGAGCAAATACTCGCCAGTTCAAAAACAACCAATTTGATTTTTATGGACAAGAATACACCATTCCATATTTTTATAGTTTTTCAAACTTAGCGACCTCTTCTGCTACGCCAAGTACAAGTAATATTAAAACAAATTCGGTATTTGGTTCTGCGGATATTGATTACAAAGGTATCTGGTTTTTAACCTTAACGGGTCGTCAGGACTGGTTCTCAACATTGAGTCCTAAAAACAATAACGTATTTTACCCAAGTGTTGGAACAAGTTTAATTGTTTCGGACATCGTAACCATGCCACGAGTATTTGACCAAGTAAAATTACGTGGTTCATGGGCTCAAGTTGGTGGTGGTGGTCCAGACCCTTACGCAATCAATTTAGCATATAGTAACGTTCCGAGTGCAAGCGGAGTACCTCTACAAAATGTAAGTTCAGCTTCAATTACCAATGCTGAGTTAAAACCATTTACTTCAACAACATTTGAACTTGGTTTAAGTACAAGAATGTTCGGCGGCCGTTTAGGCTTAGACGTTGCATTATACGACAAAAAATCTTCAAACGATATCGTGAGTGTACCTATTTCTGGAGCATCGGGTTATACGAGTGCAATCCTAAACTCAGGACAATTGAGCAACAAAGGAATTGAGTTATTGATTGAGGGAACGCCAATTAAAACCGCAAACTTCTCTTGGAACTCAAGTTTTAACTTTGCCTACAACAAAAGTGAAGTTTTGAAATTAGCTGACGGTATCAATACATTCTCAATTGGTAACTCAGCGAATGGTAACGCCTTCATTAACAACCAAGTAGGTATGCCTTTTGGGGGAATCTATGGTTATCGTATGAAGAAAGATGCAGCAGGAAAAATTATTTATGACACCAACTCAAACTTGCCTTTACAAACTGACAACAACCAGTTTTTGGGTAATGGAGTTCCTCCGTACACAATGGGTTTAACGAACACATTTAAATACAAAAACTTCTCATTGGACGTATTAGTTGATGGTAAATTTGGAAGTAATATCTTCTCTGTAATGGAAGTTTATGCAACACGTTTGGGCTTACTAAAATCAACCCTTCCAGGACGTGAAAATGGTTTGGCACTTTCAGGCGTGACCGCCAAAGGAGATGCTTATTCTTATACAGTTCCAGTTGCCAACTTGCGAAGTGCATATTACAATAACTTGAACAGATATACAGAATTATTTGTACACGATGCCAGTTTTGTGAAATTACGCCAAATCATTATTTCTTACCGTTTACCAGCAGGATTCCTAAAATCTTTGGGTGTACAATCGGCGAGTGTTTCATTGGTTGGACGTAACCTTTTGATTTTGTATAAGCAAACGGACAATTTTGACCCTGAGCAAAGTTTGACAAACGGTGCGGCACAAGGAATTGAGTCAATTGGATTGCCACGTACTCGTTCTTATGGTGTGAACTTGAATCTGAAATTTT
Organism: Arcicella sp. LKC2W; assembly: GCF_034931005.1. Taxonomy (NCBI): domain Bacteria; kingdom Pseudomonadati; phylum Bacteroidota; class Cytophagia; order Cytophagales; family Flectobacillaceae; genus Arcicella; species Arcicella sp. LKC2W. Next base: position 173,793 of record NZ_JAYGIN010000018.1, on the reverse strand, counting down.
AGGAAATTTGTAAACTTAAAAGTACTTGCGTAGGAGAACTTCCCGAAACAATTCCATTGTGAGTTAAACTTTCGGGGAGTTAATCCAAGTCACATAAGGTACCTTATTTTTTACCATACCCTTAACAAAAAATCAAAAAAATGAGACATATATTTTCAAGATATAAATTCCCTTTAGCCGCAGCGTGTAGCGTAATGCTTCTTTCGTCCTGCGATAAAGATTTCGCTGAAATCAATACCAATCCTAATGCAGTTTCTGTCCCTACAACCCCATACATATTTAGCAAAGCCTTATACGATGGAGCGGCTAATAGTGGAAATAAGGGTAGCCTTTTATTTGGATTGATGCAATACACAACCAGTTACAATGACGTAGAAGGTTTTGGTTCTAAATATACCGCTTCTCAGGTTAATGGTACAGGAGCAGTTTTTAATAACTCCTACCCTACTCAAATTAACGAAATTGGCGAAGTAATTAAAGCCGTAAAAGACGACCCAACAAAGGTGAATTTATACGCAACTGCTCGAATTTGGCGTGTGTATTGTTTTAGTCGCCTGACAGATTTATACGGTGACATTCCATATTCTGATGCAGGACAAGGCTATAATCTTTCGGTTTTTCAGCCTAAATATGATGCTCAAAGTGCGATTTATACAGATTTATTAAAAGAATTAGAAGCATCGGCAACTGCTTTGACGACTTCTAATTCAACAACTTTTGGCAAATCTGATTTGATTTATCAAGGAAATGTTACGCAATGGAAAAAGTTTGCGTATTCATTAATGTTGCGTCTTGGAATGCGTTTGACCAAAGTTGATGCAGCCTCAGCACAAAGTTGGGTGAATAAAGCTATCGCTGGTGGAGTCATTAGAGAATATGCAGACATTGCTAAAATGACTTATACATCGGGACAAAATATCAATAAAAACCCAGTAGCTTGGCAATTATTAAGTGATAATTATCTTCGTGCCGATGGTACAAATAATACCGAAGGTGGCAAATATCAACAGGTATTTATCAACTCATTAAAGGCTAATAATGACCCTCGATTAAGTGTGCTTTCGGTGGTTTATGTAAATGGTACTGCCAGTTCTGATGAGAGTATTCAAAAAGGAATGGCTTCAAATATTAATGGTACAAAACCGTCTGATTTTATTACTTATTCAGAACCAAAACAATCAACCGTTTTGAAAGTGGATGCTCCTTTGTTGTTATTTACCGTGGCAGAAACTAATTTTTTATTAGCTGAAGCAGCTTTGAGAGGATGGTACACAACTGAAACAGCAAACACTTTGTATGAAACAGGGATTCGTGCAGCTATGAAGCAATGGGATTTGATTAGTGGAACAACAAATATCATCGCTCAAGCACGTATTGACAGTTATGTAACGGCTCATGCTTTGAAAACTACGGGTTCAGTAGCAACGCAAACGGAACAAATCTACAATGAATTTTGGGTAGGTCTTTTCCCTGATGCACAGGAAGTTTATAACAACTATCGCAGAACAGGTTATCCAGCATTAGTACCAAACGTTTATCCTGGAAATGCAACGGGTGGCAAAATTTTCCGTAGATTCTTATATCCTGTATCTGAGCAGACCTTAAACAGAACTTCATACAACGAAGCTGTAACTCGTCAAGGTGTTGATGATTTATTAACTCGTGTTTGGTGGGATAAATAATCTGCCGAAAAGAATGGAATTGAGATGCTTCGCAACACAGATTTAAAAGGATTTTTTTCTGCAAAAATTTGTGTCGTTCAACTTCCCGAAAGTTTTAAACTTTCGGGAAGTTCCTCCAAGTCAAAATGAGTAAGTTTAAATTTACAAGCTTCTTTATCCGATTCCACTTTTTCATACTTTCGTTAAATAGTTATTTAATAAATGTTTTGTGTTTTTATAAATTGTTCAAAATCAACTATTTAGTTCAATCTTATGTTTTCAAAAAAGATAATCATTGTATTCATTTTCACCTGTTTTTCTTTACAAATACAGGCTCAAAAAGTACAAGTAAATAACAAACCAGAAAGAGTAAACTGGTTTCAAGATTTGGCTTTTGGAATGTTTATTCATTGGAATGTTGATGTTTCTTTGGGGGCAGTTATTAGTCACTCATTGGCGGGAGCTTCGACAGAATATGTTGAAAAGTACATCAATGAATTACCCAAATACTTCGACCCTAATAAATTTAAGCCTGCAGAATGGGCGAAAAACGCCAAATTGGCGGGCATGAAATACGTGGTTTTTACGACAAAACACCATTCAGGTTTTTGTATGTTCAACACTCAAACTACGCCTTTCAATGTGATGAATACGCCCTACGGAAAGGATATTACCAAAGAAATCATTGACGCTTTTCGTAAAGAAGGCATTGCCATCGGGATTTATTTTTCTCCCGAAGATTTCAACTATTTCCACAAAAACAATATCCAAATTGGACGTTTGCAATTGCCCGAGCATTTTCCTGCCAACAATAAAGGTTTGATGGCTTACGACAAAAAGCAATTGCAAGAACTGCTGACCAATTACGGCAAAATTGACATTCTTTTCATTGATGGCCCAGGCGATGGACTTCGTGAATATGCTTGGAGTTTGAATCCAGAATTGGTAATTACTCGTGATATTATGACCACTCCCGAGCAAAATACGCCCGATGAACCAATGGCTCGTCCGTGGGAAGCGTGCTACACGATGGGAACGGATTGGCAATATAAACCAACCAACGACCCGCATAAATCAGGTACTGAAATTATCAATATGTTGATTGAAATTCGTGCAAAGGGTGGCAATTTTTTATTGAACGTTGGACCCAAACAAGACGGAGAATTACAAATTGAACAACAAGCACTTTTGCAAGAAATTGCCCTCTGGAATTTTGCCAATGCCGAAGCCATTCATCAAGTAAAACCGCTTTCTGTGGTACGTGAAGACAATATTTGGTACACACAGTCGAACGATGAAAAGTACATTTATGCAATAGTACAAAGAAGTGGTTACGAAGATTGGAAGTATGGAACACGCAAAAATTTTGTTCTAACGCACATTGAAGGAAATCCAAATACGAAAGTGAGTATTCTGGGTTATAAAAGTGAATTAGTGGAATACAAAAAGGATTTTGATGCCAAAATTTACAACGCTCCAACCAATATTGGCTTGGTAGTAAGTGCAGTAAATGGACAACGCTTTTACACAAATAATCAGTGGAAAAATGCGGTGGTGCTAAAAATTGAAAATGCCAAATTTAGAAAACTAAATACGCCTTTGTCAAGTCAGAGTAAAATTGATGGAGCAAAATAATCTCTAAACTTATTTATTGTTGGGCAGGATTATGACGGATAATTCTTGATTAGTTATTATCAATCTTGCAAAATATAAATATACGAATAATCTTTTTACCTTTATCAACAAAAAATTGAAATAAAAGCAATACAAAAAATGACTACAATTGAACTACTTACCCCAGAGGCAGCATTTGAAACACTTGGATTATCATTGCCTCCTGCCCCACTTCCTTTGGGTGTTTATAAACCTTATTTGATTGATGGAAAATATTTATACTTGTCTGGACACGGCCCAGTAAATGACGATAAAAGTCTTATAATTGGTAGAATAGGCAAAGATTTGGACATCGAAGAAGGGAAATTGGCGGCTCGCCAAGTGGGTTTAACCATGCTTTCGACCATCAAAACGCACGTAGGAAGTTTAAATAAAATCAAGCGTGTAATTAAAATTTTGGGCATGGTCAACTGTGTAACTGAATTTGAACGTCACCCTTACGTAATTAATGGTTGTAGCGAACTTTTCGCCCAAGTTTGGGGAACAGAAAACGGAATTGGTGTAAGAAGTGCCGTTGGTATGGGAACACTTCCTGATAATATTCCTGTAGAAATTGAGGCGATGTTTGAACTTCACCAAGACTAAATAAAATGAGTAATAAAACTACTTGGTACAACATAAAAAACATTGATACGCTTGATACACCCGCTTTGGTAATTGACCGAAATGCTGTCAAGCGAAATATTGAAAAATTGGTGTCTTCAATTGATGAGGTTAGCCGTTTGCGACCGCACATCAAAACTCACAAAACGAAGGAGGTTACCAAACTTTTGCAATCAGCAGGAATCCAAAAATTCAAATGTGCAACCATTGCCGAAATGGAATTATTGGCGACTTGTGGCGTAAAAGACGTGCTTTGGGCGTATCAACCTGTGGGCGTAAAGTTGTTGCGATTGATTGAAACTATCCAACAATTTCCCGAAACACATTTTTCATGTTTGGTTGATTCTCTAATAGTTGCAAATGAAATGTCAAAAATTGCAACCGAAAAAAATGTAGTCCTTTCGCTGTATATCGACCTAAATGTTGGCATGAATCGCACGGGAATTTTACCCGAAAATGCTTTTGATTTGATTCAATTATTGCAAAAATTACCTGCTTTAAAAATTGAAGGTTTGCATATTTACGATGGGCATATTCACGATGCGGACATTGAAATTCGGAAACAAAAATGTGATAATTATTTTCCTTCGGTAGAAAATTTAGTGGAAAAACTTATCACAATCGGAATTGAAAATCTAAACATTGTGGCAGGTGGCACGCCTACTTTTCCGATTCATGCACAAAGAAAAACGATAGAATGTAGCCCAGGGACTTTTGTATTTTGGGATAAAGGTTATCAAAATTTATTTCAAGAACAAGATTTTGAAACGGCAGCTTTAGTGATTAGTCGGGTGATTTCTTTGCCCGATAAAGATAAAATTTGTTTGGATTTAGGTCATAAATCAATTGCGGCAGAAAATCCTTTAGATAGAAGAGTTTTTTTCTTGAATGCCCCAACCGTAACGTTTATCGGACAAAGTGAGGAACATTTAGTCTTGGGCGTTCCCGAAAATCATGACTACAAAATTGGTGATATTTTCTATGGATTACCGATTCATATTTGCCCAACAGTTGCTTTGCACGAACGAGCTTACATCGTTGAAGATGAAGAACTTACGGGTAAGGAATGGAAAATTATTGCCCGAGATAGAAAAATTAGTATTTAACTGTAGCACAGGTTTTAACCTGTTGTTGAAAAGTGACAGGTTAAAACCTGTGCTACTTTATTTAACAGGTTAAAAACCTGTGCTACTTTATTTAACAGGTTAAAACCTGTGCTACTTTATTTAACAGGTTAAAAACCTGTGCTACTTTATTTGACGGGTTAGAAACCCGTCCTACCTTTTATGTTTACAATAGACGCACATCTTGACCTTAGCATGAATGCGATGGAATGGAATCGTGATTTAAGATTATCCGTTTCGGAAATTCGGGAGCGTGAAAAAGGCATGACCGATAAACCCGACCGAGCTAAAGGAACGGTAACTTTTCCTGAGTTGAGAAAGGGAAATATTGGCTTGGTCGTTGCCACGCAAATTGCTCGTTTCGTAAAACCTGATAGCACTTTACCAGGCTGGGCATCGCCCGAACAGGCGTGGGCTCAAACGCAGGGGCAAGTTGCTTGGTATAAAAGCATGGAAGAATGTGGCGAGATGGTTCAAATTAATAACCTTGAATCGTTGGAAAAACATTTACAACTTTGGAACGACGGAACGCCCAATGAACATAAACCGATTGGCTATATTTTAAGTTTGGAAGGTGCGGATTCGCTTGTAACCATAAATGATGTAGAAAAAGCCTATCAATATGGTTTAAGAGCCATTGGTCCTGCCCATTATGGGGCGGGGCGATACGCTCAGGGAACAGATGCGACTGGTTTTATGGGGAAAGTTGGACAAGATTTATTGAAAGAAATGGAACGGCTCAACATCATTTTAGATGCCACGCATTTATGTGATGATAGTTTTTGGGAAGCCATGAATCATTTTAATGGAGCGGTTTGGGCGAGCCATAATTTATGCAGAAGTTTGGTAAATCATAATCGGCAATTTAGTGATGAACAAATTAAGGAGTTAATCAGTAGAGATGCGGTAATTGGCGGGGCGTTGGACGCTTGGATGATGGTACCCAATTGGATTCGAGGCAAATCAACGCCCGAAGGTATGAATTGTAATTTGGCGGTCATGGTTGACCACCTCGACCATATTTGTCAATTGGCAGGAAATGCACTTCATGTGGGCATTGGTTCAGATTTGGACGGTGCTTTTGGGCGTGAACAAAGTCCGTACGATTTAAATACCATCGCCGATTTACAAACCATTCCTACCATTCTTGAAAAAAGAGGTTATACCCCAACCGATATTGAAAATGTAATGCACGGCAACTGGTTGCGGTTTTTAAGGAAAAATTGGGCGTAAATACATGTATTAATAAGAAGAGCCGTCGGCTCGGAGTATCTTGTAGCGGTGGATTTCAATTCACCGCTACTATTTTTTAATTTCATTCTTATGTCAAAATCTACCATATTCTTTTGTAAAATAATTACCTTGACGTTCTTTTTGACATCAAATTTTTCGTTTGCACAAAAAAACGCAATCATTCCAAAACCTGTTTCTATCGTTCCAAATCAGGAAAAATTTACGCTAAACTCATCTACTGCCATTTTAAAAACTTCGGTTTCGTTAGATGGAAATGCTCAATTATTGCAAGAAGCCCTTGGTTCATTAACCCAATATTCTTTCCCGATTTCAAGCAATGTGACCCAAAATTTTATCTTGCTGAGCGTTGATTCTTCGAAGGTTTTACAGAAAGAAGGCTACCAATTGACGATTAATAAAAAGTCAATTGAAGTAGTTGGGCATGACGAAGCTGGCGTTTTTTACGGTCTTCAATCCTTAATTCAACTCGTTTATCAGGCTCAAAATAATCATTTTCAATTGGTAGGTTGTCAGATTAACGATTACCCAAGATTTTCGTATCGTGGTTTACATTTAGATGTAGGTCGAAATTTATTCCCGATTTCATTTCTCAAAAAATATATTGATTTGCTCGCCTTTTACAAAATCAATACGTTCCATTGGCACCTCACTGACGACCAAGGTTGGCGAATTGAAATCAAAAAATATCCCCTTTTGCAAAGCATTTCAGCTTACCGAGAAGAAACAATTATTGGGCATAAAAAAGATTCTCCTCATCGTTTTGATGGCAAAAAATACGGTGGATTTTATACACAAGAAGAAGTTAAAGATTTAGTAAAATATGCGTCCAAAAAGTATGTAACCATCATTCCAGAAATAGAAATGCCGGGACACGCTTTGGCGGCATTAACGGCTTATCCAGCATTGGGTTGCGTAGGAAATAAATACAAAACGGCTACCTTTTGGGGTGTTTTTGATGATGTTTTTTGTGCAGGAAACGACAGCACTTTTACTTTTTTACAAGATGTTTTAGATGAAGTCGTTACCCTTTTTCCTTCCAAATACATTCATATTGGAGGCGATGAATGTCCTAAAACTCGTTGGAAAGTTTGTCCAAAATGCCAAAAACGCATGAAAGAGGAACATTTAGCCGATGAACACGAATTACAAAGTTATTTTATCCGAAAAATGGAGAAATATTTAAACAGTAAAAATCGTGAAATCATTGGTTGGGATGAAATTTTAGAAGGCGGATTAAGCCCAAAAGCAACCGTGATGAGTTGGCGAGGGGAAGCAGGTGGCATTGCGGCAGCTAAACAAAAACACGATGTAATTATGTCGCCCGAAAGTCATTTGTATTTAGATTATTATCAATCACTTCGAGGTGATGAACCAACGGCAGCGGCAAATTTTACGCCACTCTCAAAAGTATATAATTACGAGCCTTTTTCAGCAGAATTATTACCTCAAGATGAGCCATTTATCAAAGGAGTTCAAGCCAATGTTTGGACAGAATATATGCCCACGCCTCAGCAGGTTGAATACATGGTTTTTCCGAGAGCAATCGCTTTATCAGAAATCGCTTGGTCGCCCAAAGAACTGCGAAATTATGATGACTTTTTAGTCAGATTACGTCAGCATGGAAGCATTTTAAAAGATAAAAAAGTGAATTTCTTTGACCGATTTGAGGAAATTACATATAATTTTTCAATGGAAAAATCAGGGGAAAGTATTATTCATTTAGCATCAACTTTACCAAATGCTAATATTCATTATACTTTAAATGGGAAAGTACCAACGGCAAACGACAAAGCATTTAAAAATCAGCTAATTATCTCAAAAAGCACCATTCTGAAAGCCCAAATATTTGTCAATAAAAAACCTTACGGAAAGGTATTTGAGCAAGATTTCAAGTACCATAAAGCAATTGCAAAAAAGGTAATTTTGACCCATCAACCCAAAGCAAGTTATAATCCTGATATGCCTTTCGTCTTGGTCAATGGATTAACGGGAAATAGCCGTTACAACAATACACAATGGGTTGGTTTTAGTGGTGAAAATTTGGAAGCGGTCATTGACTTAGAAAATGTACAAAACGTTTCCAAATTGGGTTTAAATATCTTAAAATATCATTGGCAGAGAATGTGGGAGCCAAATGTCTTAACTTTTTCATTGTCGGAAGACGGCAAAAATTATCAAGAAGTTTATCGAACTAATCATTTTCCAGCGAACGGAATTAATGCAATTCGGGCGAAAATTCAAGCAAAAAAAGCTCGTTTTGTAAAAATTCAAGCCGAAAATAAAGGCATCATTCCTGTCGGAGAATATGGTGCAGGCGGAAAAGCGTGGTTATTAGTCGATGAATTTTACGTGGAGTAATAAATCTCATGAAAAGAAAACGGAACTATCTACAATTTGTCGCAGAATAAAATTTGACCACAGATTGTACTGATTCAACGGATTTACACGGATAAATTTAAAGAAAAATCAGTGTAAATCCGTTTTATCTATTCTATCCGTGGTCTAATTTTGTCTTGCGACAAATAGTAGATAATTCCGAAAGAAAAAGAAGCTATTCAGCTTCTTTTTCTTTTTTAAACCTATACAGATAAGGAGCCTTATTCGCAGCACCCGTAAACTTCTTTTCAAGACGGTCTAACACGTTCAAATCCAACATTTTTTTCTGAAAATTATTTCTGGCAAAAGGTTTATCATAAACGGCTTCGTACAATTCTTGCACCTCTCGCATCGTAAAAGTTTCTGGCAATAAATTAAACCCAATCAGTTTTTCATCCAAATTTTGTCGGAGCGTTTCCAAGGCATAAGCTACCATTTCGTTATGATCCATAATCAATTTTGGCAATTCTTTGATATTATACCATTCTATTGATTCATCAAAATCAGTACATTTTGGATAAACTTTGTTGATGTCCACTAAAGCATAATAGCCTATCGAAACAAATCTTTTTGTCAGCCAATTAATATTATTATCATCAAAAATACCCTTTTCTCTCAACTCTTGTTTGACAAAACTCATCCCCTCAAATATCTCATTATTAACACGTTGTGGTTCACCAAAAACTCTAAATTGCTCCAAATAAATATCTCTAATCCCTGTTCTTTCTTCCAAAATTCTGAGTGCGGCTTGGTCAATTCCTTCATCTTGCAAGATAAAACCACCTGGCAAAGCCCATAGATTTTCTTTTAAATCCAATTTTGGAACGAGAACTTTCAATGCTCCATCCTTATATCCCAAAATCACACAATCAATCGAAAGCTGATGAATAAAGTTATGTTCGTCAAATAATTTCATTTAGATGTTTTTTTAAACTTACAAAGTTAAGTTATATCCTTAAATTCAACCGCTCATAAAATATAATTATTCAAAGATATAGTAAAATTAAAAATATTGTCTCAAAAATAGACAATAAATTAAAATTGTTTTACATTTGTTGAATAAATTGAAAAGAAGATGAATGCTAAAAATTTAAAAGTGGCAGTTGTTACAGGTGCTGCACGTGGAATTGGTTTTGAAATTGCCAAAAGATTTCATGCCGAAGGCTATCATGCAATCATCATTGACAATGATAAACTTACCATGCAAGAATGCCAAAGTCGCTTGAACGGAGAAATTGGATATTCTTATTTTTTGTGTGATGTTTCAAATCCAGAAGCTGTAAAAACCACTTTTGAGGAGATTACAGAACAATTTCCAGCCATTCATGCACTCGTCAATAATGCAGGAATTGCTATTTTCAAACCTGCCGAAGAAGTTACTTTTGAAGATTGGAGTGCTGTAATGAGTGTCAATTTAAACGGAACATTCCTTTGCAGTCAAGCCTGTTTATCGGCATTAGTTTTAGGACAGGGAAGTATTGTTAATATTGCCAGTATTTCGGGTGTGCGTGCAAGCACTTTACGCATCGCTTACGGTACAAGTAAAGCGGCAATTATGCACCTAACCAAACAGCAAGCCGTTGAATATGGCAATAAAGGTGTGCGTGCCAATGCCGTTGCACCTGGCCCAGTAGAAACTGAAATGGCTAAATTGGTACATAGTGCTGACATTAGAACCTCCTATGCAGATGCCATCCCATTGGCTCGATACGGTACTACCGAAGAAATTTCAAACATGGTTTATTTCTTATGTAGCCCACAAGCGAGTTATATCAACGGACAAATTATTGCCGCCGACGGTGGTTTTGATGCCGCTGGCGTTGGCTTGCCAAGTTTGAGAAATTAATGTTGAGTAAAATCTTAAATTGAATCTAAAGTAAACATGAAAAGACACATTTGGTTAGCTATTATCGCCTCAGCAATGGGCTTTTTTGTTGATTTATACGACATTATTATTCTCAGTATTGTCCGTTCAAAAAGCCTTTTGGAAATCGGTGTTCCTGCTTCGGAGTTACTTTCCAAAGGTGTTACCTTGATAAACGTCCAAATGGTTGGAATGTTGATTGGTGGATTTATTTGGGGAATTATTGGCGATAAAATGGGACGGCTTTCTGTATTATTTGGCTCAATTATATTGTACTCAAGTGCCACATTTGCCAATGCTTATGCACCCAATTTTGAAATATACCTATTTTTGAGATTCTTAGCAGGTGTAGGTTTGGCAGGAGAATTAGGAGCTGCCATCACATTGGTGACAGAACAAATGCCCCAAAAATATCGAGGAATTGGCCCTGCATTAATTGGTGGTTGTGGAATGTTAGGAGCAATTTTCGGGGCGTATATTGGAGGAAAATATTCTTGGCAATTTACCTATCAATTGGGCGGTGGCTTAGGTTTTGTCTTGTTACTTTTAAGGCTTGGTGTACTTGAATCGGGTTTATTCAACAATATGAAAGGAAACACGACTTCTAAAGGAGATTTACGATTATTGTTCAAGAATAAAGATTACATCAAGAAATATATCAGTATTTGTGTGTTGGGTTTTCCTGTTTGGTTTGTAAATGGTGTCGTGATGACCTTCACACCAGAAATTGGCAAAGCATGGGGCATGAATCCAATCCCTTCAGTATCAGCGGTTTTTACTTACTATTTTATCGGTCTTACCTTCGGTGATTTGACTGGCGGTTTTGTAAGCCAATACCTAAAAAGCCGTAAAAAAGCCATTCGTTTATACTTGTCACTTTATACAGTGGGAGCGATTGTTTTCTTTACCGTTGCCAATCAATCTTTGACTCTTTATTACGGACTTTTATTGTTTTTAGGTTTTTGTGTAGGCTATTCAATTGTATTGCTCACGTTGGCAGCAGAGCAATATGGAACAAATATTAGAGCAACTGTTACGACTTCTTCCTTGAATATTTTGAGAGCTACCGTTATTCCTCAAACGCTACTTTTTGGATTGTTAGTACCAAGTTTGGGAGAGCCAAAAGCCGCAATGGTTGTGGGTGTATTAGCCATTTTAATTGCCTTTTGGGGCTTGAGCAATTTGGAAGAAACTTTTGATAAAGATTTGAATTATACAGAATAAAGAAGTCTAATTACACTGTTTAATTAGTTATCTGGATAATTTTTATTCCAAAATCTTGTAGAACTTCCCGAAAGTAGAAAGAACTTTCGGGAAGTAGTCGAGAGGTTCACTTCCCGAAAGTTCTTTACCCGCAATGGATATTGTTTCGGGAAGTTGAAGAAACTTATTAAACACTGTACTAATATAATACAACTAAAATAATCTCAATTAACTTAACCTTCAATTTTACAATTTCATGAAAAACAAATTTTTCTTTAACCTAAAAATGTTCGTACAAGCATTTTTTATGTTAATCATCATTCACAACATTTCCGCCCAAAGCAAAATCAATGTTTTGGTGTTTAGCAAGACTGCCGCTTTCCGACATCAATCAATTGGTGCAGGAAAAATTGCTCTTGAAAAATTGGCAAAAGAGAAAGGTTTTGGGGTGTCTTTTACAGAAGATGCTTCACAATTTTCAGAATTAAACCTAAAAAAATTCAATACAGTAATCTTTTTGAATACAACTGGTGACATTTTGAACAACGAGCAACAAGCCGTTTTTGAACGTTACATTCAAGCGGGTGGTGGCTATGTTGGTATCCACGCCGCAACCGATACCGAATACGAATGGACTTGGTATAATCAATTGGCAGGTGCTTGGTTTTTAGACCACCCTTCTACGCCAAGTAATGTACAAAAAGGTAAGTTTTTTGTAACTCAGAAGAATGAATTTACGGCTGGAATGCCTGATACTTTTGAAAGAAGTGATGAATTTTACAGTTTCAAAAATATCTCTCCAAAAATTAATGTAGTCTTAAAAATAGATGAAAAAAGCTACATTGGTGGAAATAATGGCGATAATCACCCAATCAGTTGGTATCAAGAATTTGAAGGTGGACGTTCTTTTTATACCGCAATGGGACATACGGATGAGACTTTTGCTGAACCTCTTTTCTTAAATCATCTTTGGGCTGGAATCAAATATACGACTGGTGGAGAGAATCCAAAACCACTTGATTTCTCAAAATCAAAACCTGAAGAAAATCGTTTTACAAAAGTAATTTTAGAAGAAAAACTCGATGAACCTGTTGAATTGGCATTACTTGATAAAGACCGTGTGCTTTTTATTCAACGTAAAGGCGAAGTAAGATTGTACAATACAAAAACGAAAACGCTTAAAACGATAACAAAACTGCCTGTAAGTTTAAAATATGTAAATAAAGAAGGAAAAGAATCGGTAGCAGAAGATGGACTTTTGGGATTGAACAAAGACCCAAATTTTGCTCAAAATTCTTGGATTTATATGTATTATTCTTCTTTGAAAGGTTCGTACAACGTACTTTCAAGATTTACGATGAAAGGGGATGAAATACTTTTAGATTCTGAAAAAGAAATGTTAAAAGTAGAAACGCAACGTGAAGAATGTTGTCATACTGGAGGTTCTATTGCTTGGGACAAAGCAGGCAATTTATTCCTTTCAACAGGTGATAATACCAACCCACACGCTTCAAATGGATATAGTCCAAGCGATGAACGTCCAGGTAGAAGTGCTTGGGATGCTCAAAAATCTTCGGCAAATACCAACGATTTACGTGGTAAAATCATTAGAATAAAACCTCAGGCAGATGGTACTTATACCATTCCAGAAGGAAACTTATTTCCAAAAGGTAATGATAACGACCGCCAAACACGTCCAGAAATCTTCACGATGGGACACCGTAACCCATACAGAATTTCAGTTGACCAAAAGAATGGTAAATTATACTGGGGAGATGTTGGGCCAGATGCTTCAAAAGCAGACCCAAATCGTGGTGCAGCAGGTACTTGTGAGTTTGGACAAGCTCCAACGGCAGGAAATTACGGCTGGCCTCATTTTGTGGGAGACAATAAAGCGTATCACAAATTCAACTTTGAAACCAATCAGTCGGGTGATAAATGGGATTATTTAAAACCTATGAATACCTCGCCAAACAACACAGGTTTAAGTTTATTACCACAGGCAAGAGCTGCCATGATTTGGTATGATTACGGCAATAGTCCAGAATTTCCATTATTAGGTGCAGGAGGTTGTAACCCAATGGCTGGCCCAGTTTATGACAAAGCTGCTTTTGCCACCGCAAACAGAGCGTTTCCGAAATATTATGATGGAAAATTCTTTGCTTATGAATGGATGCGTGGTTGGATTATGGCAGTAAGTTTTGACAAAGACGGAAATTATTCATCAATGGAGCGTTTTATGCCAAGCTATAAATTTAGTAACCCGATGGATATGGAATTTGCTGATAATGGCGATTTATATATGCTTGAATATGGTAGTGGTTGGTTTACAGCTAATGACGATGCCCGCTTAATTCGTATTGAATACAATGGAGGAAATCGTAAACCACAAATTCAGGCGAGTGCAAACCAAATGGGTGGGGCAATTCCATTTAATCTAAAATTAAGTGCAAAAGGTACAAACGATGCTGATGGAGATATTTTGAAATACACTTGGAAAATTACTTCTAAAAGTGGTTTTGTTAAAATCTTCCCAACGCAAGATGCTAATGTAGCTTTAACAAAAGCAGGTATTTATAAAGCAACACTTACCGTTGATGATGGCAAAGGGGGAATCAATACGCAGTCTATGGAAATTACCGCAGGAAATGAGCCTCCAGTTTTGAGCCTTGATATGCCAAAAGCCAACAAAAGTTTTTATGTTGCCAATAAGTCTTTCGATTATGAAATCAAGGTAAAAGACAAAGAAGATGGAGAGTTAAACAAAGGGATTTCGCCTGAAAATGTTGCCGTAAATATTGACTATTTGGCAGAAGGTTTTGATAAAAACATGATTGCGATGGGACACCGTTCGGCTGATGCAAGTGCTGCGTATGCCACAGGTAAAAAACTGATTGATGGTAGTGATTGCATGGCTTGTCATAAAAAAGATTCTAAGTCAATCGGGCCAGCTTACCGTGAGGTGTCTCTAAAATATAAAGGTGATGCTAAAGCATTAGAAACGCTTACCAAAAAAGTTATTTCGGGTGGAAGTGGCGTTTGGGGAGAAACCGCAATGGCAGGGCATCCACAACTTTCAACGGCAGAAGCGTCGGAAATGGTAAAATATATTTTGAACATTACTAACGAAAAACCGAAAGAGAAATCTTTACCTGTAAAGGGTTCATTTACGACAAAAGCTCCTGCATCTGATAAAAATAAAGGCGTGTACATTGTGCGTGCCGCTTATGAAGACCAAGGTGCAAATGGTTTACCTGCCTTGAAATCGGAACAAAGTTTTGTATTGAGAAACTCGAAAATTGACCCGCATGGTTTCGACGAATATGTTGATATTAACAAAATGGCTTTTGGTGGAAACAACTTAGCGATTCCTTCAAAATCGGGTGCTTACATGATTTTGAAACAAGTTGATTTAACAGGCGTTTCTGAAATTCAAGTTGGTGCAACTGCTCCAAAACCACAATTAAATGCAGCGGGTGGAACAATTGAAGCACGCTTGGGTAGCCCAACGGGAGCATTATTAGGACGTTCGGCATTTTTAGAACCATCTGATAAAATGGATTTTACCCCAAAATCAGTTGCTATTCCGCTTCAGTTACCAAATAATTTAAACGGAAAACTACAAGATGTTTGTATTGTATTCTCGAATCCGAAGGCAGATGCAGGCTCGTTGATGGTGGTAATGGGATTTGATGTGAAATTGTTGAATGTAAGCGATGCCGTTGAAGCTCCAAAAGTTGAACAAGTAAACGGTGCAAATACAGATTTCTTTGCTGGAAAATGGACGGCAACTTTTATCGGAACTCCACAAGGTGATGCAGAACTTTTGTTAGAATTAAATAGAAATAACGGAGTTCTTGAAGGAACTATCGCTGCTAAAATTGACAATAAAGCGGTTAAAATTGATAAAATTGAAGAGACATCGGATAAACTTACACTACATTTCAAAATGAGTGGTTTCGATATAAATACAACATTTGAGAAGGTTGATAACGATAATTTACAAGGTTCGTTAATGGGGATGTTTAAAACAAAAGCAGTTCGAATTAAATAAGTGAAACCATAATTAAACAATCGAAAAATGAAAAAAGTAAGTATCCTTCTCATCGCTTTATTCTTCGGAATAGCTATCAAAGGTTTTTCACAAACCCCAGCACCTGCTCCAGCAACAGATTTTTTTGCAGGGAAATGGGAAATCTCTATTTTTGGAACACCTCAAGGTGATATTAAAATGGTAACCGAACTTGTCCGCAAAGACGGAAAATTGACTGGAGAATTAAAGGACGCAACTGATTCTTCAAAACCAATCATTCCGATTACTGCAATTGAAGAAAAAACAGGAGAAATCGAAATCTCTTTTTCAGCTTCGGGATATGATTTAACATTACCATTGAAAAAAGAAGATGACGATAATTTAAAAGGGCAACTCATGAATATGTTTGATGCCAAAGCAAAAAGAGTCAAATAAATAATTTAAAAGCAGGTGACACAAATCACCTGCTTTTGTTTTTACAAGGCTTAATATTCGCTAAAATTTATAGTCTTCCCGAACAGGACTAAAAATATCGAATAACTTACAAGGTGTCAAAGCCTTCCCTCCATGAACAACATTAGGCGGAATTACTGCCACTAAACCATTTTCATAAATGCGTGTTTCATCCCCAACCGTCAGCTCAAATCTTCCTTCAATAACTGTGGTAATTTGCTCATGAAAATGGGCGTGCATCGGTAAAACGGCTCCTTCTTCCACATCCCAATAGCCCAAAGTAAGAGTATCAGTATGAATAAATCTGGCTACAAAACCTTTCACTATTTCTTTTTCTGGTAAAGTTGTTATTTCAATCATTTTTGTGTCCTTTGAGGAAAAATTTGTTCTTAATCTGTGAATTTACGGGAATTAAAACTTCCATTTTGCCCAATCATGTATAATTTCATATTAATTTAGGCAAATCGGGCTTCATAAATTAATCAAAATCAGCATAATCAATGCAGGCAATCATTAACTATTTTCAAAAATTTCTTCCTGTGAGTTTAGAAGAAAAAGAATTGATAACATCAAAATTTTCCCTTCTGAATATCAAACGCAAGCAAATGATACTGCAAGAAGGATTTGTTTGCAAACACTACTTTTTTGTGGTAGAAGGTTGCTTTAAAATGTACGCTATTGATGAAAAGGGGAATCAACACAATCTACAATTTGCTGCTGAAAACGATTGGATAGCTGATATTGGTAGCTTTCACTCCCAAAAACCAAGCAAATTATTCATCGAAGCCATTGAGCCATCCGTTATCTTGCAAATAGAGCAACAAGATTTATATTTCCTTTATCAAAACATTACTAAACTTAACATAATTTTTAAAGTAATTATCGAGAACAAATTCGTTGAATTACAAAATCGTGTTTTGCAAAATATCAGCTCCACAGCCCAACAGCGGTATCTAATTTTTTTGGAACAATATCCTCATTTGGCTCAAAGAATACCCAATACACAAATTGCATCATATTTGGGAATTACACCCGAATTTTTGAGCAAAATCAGAAAAGACCTTTCCCTAAAGTCCATTTCTTAAGATAGTTTAAGGGTATTTATAAATTTCTCGCCCCAATTTTGTAACCAATCAACACATTCATATTACGACTTGAAGAATAAATCTTTAACTTGTTGATTCATAATATTTTAATCAGTATAAAACTCAAAAACATGAAAAAAATTACTTTATTACTTGCCATGATTTTTGCATTAGCAACTTCCCAATCAGCAAATGCACAAGCCTCAATAGACGAAATGGTAAAAGAATGGGAAAGAGCAAAAACCTACACAAAAGAATATTTAGATGCGATGCCAGAAGCAGGTTATGCCTTGAAACCAACGCCCGAAATGCGTTCTTTTGCTCAACAAATGTTACATTTAACAGATGCTAATTATGGTTTTGCTGCCGCAGCAACAGGTGAAAAAAGTCCAGTAGGAATGGGAGAATCAGAGAAAACAACGGACATTTCGAAAGAAAATGTTTCAAAAATAGTATTGGCAGGTTACGATTTTGTCATCAGTGGCATAAAAAAAATGACTCCTGCACAATTGAATGAAAATGTTAAACTTTTTGGACGTTTTGAAATGACAAAAGGAGCGGCTCTAAATAAGAGTTTTGAACATCAGACCCACCACAGAGGACAAGGAACGGTATATATTCGTTTGGCAGGTGCAAAACCACCACAAGAAATGTTGTTTTAATGAAACGTGAAAAAAATTATTGGCAATTTTAAAATACTCAAGGATTGAACTCGCATAAAATTATTTATCTCAACAATTTTTGATACAATTTAAAAGCTATGTCTTGTACAAATAAAACATTTAAAAGAATCTTTTAAATGTTTTAAAGAAAATATAAAACTATTTAGTCTATTGGTATTATAGATTAAATAGTTTTATTAGTTTTGTCAAAATAATAAATAGACATAGAATTAAAATTATCAGTGAGTCGAAACAGTCGATTTTTTTTATACGTATTTAGTCTATAAAATCTATCGGATAAATATTTTTAATTATAAAATCCTTGAAAATGAAACATTTTAAAACATTTACTTTCATCATTTCCGCTATTTTGCTACCATTTTTTTTATCAGCACAAGATAACCCTATTATTAATGCCACGGTTTCAGGTAGAGTTACTGATGCAAAAACAACTGAAATATTGATTGGGGCAACGGTTTCAATTAAAGGGACAACCAACGGAGCAACTACCGATGCAAATGGTGAATTTTCCCTAATTACAGGTCAAAAACTGCCTTTTACCTTGATAATTTCATATATTGGCTATCAGAAAAAAGAGGTTTTAATTAATAATGGTAAGATTGAAATTCAACTCGAAGAAAATACCAATCAACTTTCGGACGTAATCGTTACGTCGAGACGTAGGCAAGAATCAGTGCAAGATATTCCTATACCAATTTCTGTAATCAGAGGTTTTGCGGCAGAGGATGCAGGTGCTTTTAATCCTAATCGTTTGAAAGAATTAATTCCGTCGGTACAATTATATTCTTCAAATGGTAGAAATACAACCCTAAATATTCGTGGATTGGGTTCTTCTTTTGGTCTAACCAATGATGGAATTGACCCAGGGGTTGGCTTTTATGTGGATGGAGTTTATTATGCAAGACCTGCCGCAACAGCTATTGACTTTGTTGATATTGACAGAATTGAGGTTTTGCGTGGACCCCAAGGAACATTATTTGGGAAAAATACTACTGCTGGGGCTTTTAATATTACCACAAGAGCTCCAAGTTTTACGACTGGAGCAAGTTTTGAAACGAGTTATGGAAATTTGAATTATATTCAAGCAAAAGCTTCAATAACAGGAGCTTTGAGTAAAAAATTAGCGGCAAGGGTTTCTTTTTCAGGGACTCAACGAGACGGCACTCTTTTCAATACAACTACCTTAAAACCTACTAATGCATTAAATAACTTAGGCTTTAGGACTCAATTACTTTATACACCTTCAGACAACGTTAATATAACTTTTGCTGGAGATAATGCTCGCCAAAGACCTGATGGAAATGCAACTGTTGTGGCAGGTGTTGTTACTACCAAAAGAGCTGCGTATCGTCAATTCTATGCAATCATTGCTGATTTGGGATATAAATTGCCTACTACAAATCCATTTGATAGAGTTACTGATGCGGATTCTCCTTGGCGTGTAAATAACGATTTTGGAGGAGCTTCAGTCAATATTGATGCTAAAATTGGAAAGGGAACAATTACTTCTACGACAGCGTGGCGTTATTGGATTTGGGATCCGTCGAACGACAGAGATTTTATTGGTTTACCTGTTTTGACCAAATCTCAAGGAAATTCAAGACATGACCAATGGACACAAGAAATCCGATATGCAGGACAGTTTTCGGAAAAGTTAACAGGTGTTTTCGGAATTTTCTTAATTGACCAACTTTTAACTTCTGACCCTGTACAAACCGAAGAATCGGGCTCAGCTCAATGGAGATTCTCCCAAAGTTCAACTTCAACATTATGGAAAACAGCAGGGTTATTTGATGGTTTTGGAACAAAAACAACTTCAAGATTAAAAACGTTGGGAGCAGCTGTATTTAGTCAGGTTGACTGGTCAATTACCGATAATCTACATTTATTACCTGGTCTTCGTTTTAACTATGACAAAAAAGATGTTGACTACAAACGTGAAATTTATGGGGGTTTACAAACAACAGACCCTGCATTATTAGCACTAAAAAATGGCGTTTATACCAATCAATCGTTTAATTTTAGTGTCGATGAAAATAATATTTCTGGACAGGTTACTTTAGCTTATAAACCCAGTAAAACATTCAACGTATTTGCTACTTATGCCAATAGTTATAAACCCGTTGGCGTTAATTTGGGTGGGCTTCCAACGGCAAATGGAATTACATTAATTGAATTGGCAAAAGTCAATCCAGAGTTTGTGACGCACTATGAAATTGGGATTAAAACCCGACCAACACCACAATCCACCCTAAATATTACCATTTACAACACTGATATTAAGGATTATCAAACACAAGTACAGACTGCTGAGGTAGGGGTAAATAGAGGATATTTGGCAAATGCTGAAAAGGTAAGTGTAAAAGGTGTGGAATTGGACGGAAATATCAGAGTGGGCAATCATTTATCGTTCAATACGGCAGTTTCTTACACCGATGGTAAATATATTTCGTTCAAAAATGCACCAGTACCTTTAGAAGAAACAGGTGGAACATCGGCATTTAAGGATATTTCGGGAGGAATATTGCCTGGAATTTCTAAATGGGCTGGTTCAATCGGTGGAGAGTATAGCCGTGCTGGAAAATTATTGAATCTGAAAGGAAATCATTTCGTCGCTCTTGATGCTTATTATCGTTCATTGTTTTCGTCAAGTGCTTCTCCTTCACAATTTTTAAACATTGATGGTTATGCTTTATTGAACGGAAGAATCGGATTTAGAGCTTCCAATGGAGTATCCATTTTATTATGGGGAAGAAATATTTTAGATAAAAATTATTTTGAACAATTATTACCAGCCGCAGGAAATGCAGGACATTATGCCGCAGTTTTGGGCGACCCTGCCACTTATGGCACAACCTTTAGATTCACTTTCTAAGAAAATTAGTGACCCTATTTCTTATTTGACTGAGGTAGAATTAGGTTTTCATTCTTAATGATTTCGATTGAGATTCACTATGCAAATTGAAGAATCACGATTAATAAAATCGTGATTATCAGCGGTTTATTTTATCATATTGTTTTATTTTGTCCCTATTTATTAAACAACGGATTGAATGATTAGACTAAAGATTAAACAGATTTATTACCGTGTTTAATAAGTTTCGGAATTATCTACTATTTGTCGCAAGACAAAATTAGACCACGGATAGAACAGATAAAACAGATTTACACTGATTTTTCTTTAAATTTATCCGTGTAAATCCATTGAATCAGTACAATCTGTGGGCTAATTTTATTCTGCGACAAATTGTAGATAGTTCCGATAAGTTTTAAGAAAAATTTTATCCTCAAGGGGAATTACCCGAAAGTAGAAATAATTTTCGGGTAGTTTTTTGAGAGAGTTAAAATTCCCCAAATAACTTATTAAACAGTGTATTTATACAGAAAAATTAAAGGAAAATCATAAGTCCGTTAAGCGTATAAATCTTTTCAATCTGTGGTTAAATTTTGTCTTGCGACAAAAAGAAAATAAGTCTGTTTTTATTTAATATCATTTTTATTTCTCTCCAAAATCAAACGTCCAACTCTAAAAATAGTGAGTCCCAACAAAGCACAACCAGCCATTACTGCCGTCATGGGTACACTTGTTCCGTTACTCAAAACACCTACCAAAGCAGCCGCTAATGAGCCAATTCCCATTTGAATTGCTCCTAAAAGTGCCGAAGCACTTCCTGCCTCTTTTGAAAATGGAACTAATGAAAGTGCCGAAGAATTGGGAAAACTAAATCCTTGACAACATAAAAATATAAAAATCAATAAAATGGTGGAGTATAAATTAAGCCCGTCCGTTACACTTCCTAAACATAACAATATTCCTACCACCGTCTGAATGGTTAAAACAACTCTTACAATTTGTTCTGAACGGTATTTTTTAAGAGCTAAATTATTAAGTTGGCTGCTCAAAATCAATCCACCTGCCAACAAACCAAATATCCATCCGTATTGCTGTTCAGTAACTTTATAAATTTTCATAAATACGAAAGGTGAACCCGACAAATAGGCATACACCCCGCCAGATACCATTGAACCCGCAAAAGCATACGTAAAAAACTGTGGATTCTTGAAAATATTAAAGAAAGTTGGAATGATATGCTGAGGTTTCAGCGAGATACTTTGGTCAGGGTTTTTACTTTCTGCCAGTTTAAAAATTACGGCAAAAAACAATAAAAACCCCATGCCCGCTTGCAACCAAAATACTGAATGCCAGCCCATTGCCGTAATCATATAGCTACCAACGGTGGGTGCAATAATGGGAGATACACCCAAAATTAAAATCAAAGTAGAAAATATTTTGGCACTTTCTTCTACTGGAAAACTGTCTCTGACAATAGCTCTGGGAGCAACCATTCCTACACAACCACCCAATGCTTGCAAAAAACGTAGGGCAATCAACATTTCGATAGAAGTAGCCAAAGCACAGCCCACCGATGCCAAAAAGTAAATTACTAAACCAATGAGGAGTGGTGTTTTGCGACCAAAACGGTCAAGCAATGGCCCATAAATTAGTTGTCCAACGGAAATCCCAATAAAGAAACTCGATAGGGAATAAGAAACATCATCAACAGTTACGTTCAAATCGGTAGCGATACTGGGAAATCCCGACAAATAAGTGTCGATAGAAAATGGGCCAATTGCCGATAATAAACCTAATATTAAAATTAAAACGGTACGATTGTTCATAAAGAAGTTAATTGAGGTACAAATTTACCTCGAAATACTTGTGAATCAAATTAGCGAAGAATGTCACAAGACACCCTTCGCCAATTTGAATTATAATCCAGTAGATTTCTCCATTGCCTCTGTGTAACGAGTACCCATAATTTTGATTTCTTCCGAAGCTTTCGTAAGCTCTGCTAATTCAACTGACGATAATTCAATATTTACCGCTCCATTATTTTCAAGAAGACGATGAGTTTTCGTTGTTCCTGGAATTGGTACAATCCAAGGTTTTTGAGCCAAAACCCATGCCAAAGCAATTTGTGCATTAGTTGCACTTTTCATTTCTGCAAATTTGGCAATTATGTCTAATAATCCTTTGTTGGCAATACGTGCTTCTTCGGTATATCTTGGTAAAACGGCACGAATATCTCCTGCTTCAAAGGTTTGTTTTTCGTCAATTTTTCCCGTCAAATAACCTTTTCCAAGTGGACTAAAAGGTACAAAACCGATACCTAATTCTTCAATTGTTGGGATAATTTCTGTTTCATGCTGACGAGTCCACAGTGAATATTCGCTTTGAAGAGCCGACACCGCTTGTTCAGCATGGGCTTTCCGAATAGTCCCTGCTCCTGCTTCAGAAAGTCCAAAATATTTAGCTTTACCCTCTGATAT
Source organism: Arcicella sp. LKC2W (assembly GCF_034931005.1). Taxonomy (NCBI): domain Bacteria; kingdom Pseudomonadati; phylum Bacteroidota; class Cytophagia; order Cytophagales; family Flectobacillaceae; genus Arcicella; species Arcicella sp. LKC2W. The sequence goes on along the minus strand of NZ_JAYGIN010000018.1, from coordinate 150,449 downwards.
TAAGTCTTTTACAGTTCCTGCAACATCTTCGATAGGCACATTTGGGTCAACACGATGTTGGTAAAGTAAATCTATACATTCCACACCTAATCTTTTTAATGAACTTTCAACCACTCTTCTAATTGTTTCTGGACGGCTATCAACCCCTAACATTTTACCATCTACAATATTAAAGCCGAATTTGGTAGCAACTTGTACTTTTCCTTTGAAAGGAACAATGGCCTCTCCAACCACCGCTTCGTTGGTATATGGGCCATAAACTTCTGCGGTGTCAAAAAAAGTTATTCCTTCTTCTATCGCTTTCCGAATAAGAGCTATTGAATCTTCTCTTGGAGGCAAGGGAGTGTATCCAAAACTCATTCCCATACACCCTAATCCCAAAGCTGAAACTTTTAATCCACTATTACCTAATTTTCTGGTTTGCATAAAACTTTCTTAGTTTAAAATCTTAAATCAAAATTATTTGATAACCTTAAAAATAAACGGAAGTATCAACCATTTGTCGCAGAGAAGATTAGACCACAGATTTAATCTTGCGAAAAACTCCTTATAGTTCCGAAAATGAATAATTAAAATGAAACAATAACTTACAAAAATCAAACATTTCTAAATTTTGTAGGACTTTGAGAAACGTATTTTTTGAAAAAATTATTAAAGTGTGTAACCTCTGTAAAACCCAATGCAAAAGCAATTTCTGCAACATTCCATTTACTATGTCTGAGCAATATTTTGGCTTCTTGTAATAATCTTTCAGCGATAAGTTGAGTGGTTGTTTTTTGCGTTGTTTCTTTTATAGCTCTGTTCAAATGATTGACGTGAACATTCAACTGATTTGCAAAGTCAGAAGCTGTCCGCAAGTTGATTTTAGGGTGATTTTCCTCAATGGGAAATTGTCTTTCCAATAATTCTAAAAACATTGCTGAAATACGTTGAGACGCATTTATTTGCATTTTTTCATGGTCAGATGCAGGTTGCATCTTCATGGCAAAATGGATAAGTTCAAAAACTAAATTCCGTAAAACATCATATTTGTAAACATAATCAGACTTAATTTCGTCATTCATTTTTTGATAAATAATTCGGATTTGGTCAGCTTGTTCGTCAGTCAGTTCAAATACGTGATTTCCAGTTGGTTGAAAGACCGAATATTGGCTTAAATCTCCAAACCTTAGAAAGAAATTACTGTTAAAAATACAATAAACACCTTCTTGAATTCGCTCCAGATGGTCGCATTTATATGGAATTTGAGGATTGGAGAAGAATAATGCTTGTTTTTTAATTGACACTACTCTATCGGCATAAGCCATTTCAATATCTCCTAACACAAACATAATTTTATAAAAATCACGTCTTTTATAAAGTAGAGGTTTAGGTTTCCCTACTTCCACCACTTCGTGAGGAAAAACGTTGAAATGCCCAATTTCATTTCGGATATTTTCAGGCATCCAAACAAATTTTCTTTTATAAAAATCCTCTAATGATTCTATATTTTCCATATTATTGTTATTACGAAATTCAAACTATTAACTAAATGTTTGAAATACTTTAATTTGACGGATATTTCATAAAATGATACTTTTGTTTAGTAGTCTCTTTTGTTTTAGCGGTCAGACGATAGTCAGACCGATAAAACAAGCCAAATTGACCGAAATAGAATACTCGGTCAGACGATAGTCAGACCGCTAAAACAAGCCAACTTAAAGTTTTTCAAGCACTAAAATGAATACATTAAACTCATGTTCCAAACAAAGTCTTCACTCGGAATGTTTGAGTCAATTTTCTTATTCATAATTGATGAAATGGTAAAAGGAGAATTCTGCTTTGCCAAAGTAAAGGTAGAAGTAACGTAATAACCATCTTGTTCATCCATTTGCAAATAATATAATTGAGGAGCAATTTTCAGGTAATAATCCCCTGCGATTTTAAGATTATTCAAATTACCACTTAGGGCAACAAAATTTGTATTTTTGGTAGCTTCTGCAAGCCCTCTTGCATACAAATAATAAATTCCCAAGCTCACTTTTTTAGAAATAACATAAGTTGGTGTCAACTCGCTGGCATAAAAACGTCGCACGGTAATGAGGTCTTTCGTAACCCCATTAATTGTACCAACTGTACTTGAGAAAACCGTAGAAGGGTGAGCACCAATGCCCATTTTAAATTTTTCAGATTGGATTAATTTATATCTGAACCAAAAAATGAACGACCAAGGTTTTGCTTCCTCAATCGCAAAGCGAAACTGAGGTTCAAAACTAAAGCGGTTTTTAGCCACCACTAAGTCGAAAATTGTGGCTGGTTTACCCAAGGTAAAAGTTGGAATGACAGAAATACCATTGTTTGTTACCGTTATTCCTCCATGAACATTAATTTTTGAATGCAAACTATCTGCATTTTGCGAAAAAGAAAAGTACGTAACAAAAAGGAAGAAGATAAAAAAGAAGGTCTTTTTTGAGTGTTTTTGAGATTTCAAAGAATTCATTTGTCTAATTAATAGTCTGATACTAAAATACAAAATTCTTTATAAATACGAATATCAAACAACATAATTCAAACGAAAACTTACGAAATTCAAACAATTGACTTGAAGCAGAAAAAAGGAGAGGAATTTTAAAAAAATATTATTCAGAGCTGTTTTTACTCAAATGAATAAGCAAAACAGCTCTGAATATAGAATTAAGCGGCTTTTTGTCTGAATTTGGCAACTCGATTTTTAGCAGACTCAATAATATAATACATACATGGCACCAAAAGTAGGGTTAAAAACATTGAACTTGTCAAACCACCAATAATAACCCATGCCATCCCATTTTTTACTTCCGCACCCGAACCCGTAGCTAAAGCAATTGGCAACATACCTGTTATCATGGCGATGGTTGTCATCAAAATTGGACGTAAACGTTCTTTCCCTGCTTCAATTAATGCTTCTTTTACAGACAAACCTTGTTCTTTTAAATGGTTGGTAAAGTCAACAATTAAAATACCATTTTTGGCTACCAAACCCAACAACATAATCAAACCAACGATAGCGAAAATCGTTAATGATTCCATTGTTAAAGCCAATGCTAACAACGCCCCAATTAAGGCAACAGGAATTGAGAAAAGTACCACAAATGGGTAAACAACGCTTTCGTAAAGTGCCACCATGATGAGATAAACCAATAAAATACCTAATAACATGGCTAATCCTAAACTTCCGAAAGCATCTTTTTGGCGTTGTGCTTCTCCTTGATAATCAATGACTACTCCTTCTGGAATTTTGAGTTTAGCAATTTCTTTCTGTATATCAGCTACGATTGTTCCTGTTGGGCGACCAACCGCCGAAGCCGTTACTTTAATTGAGTTCATTCTGTCAGAACGTTCCAAAACTGCTTGACCAACAATTTCCGAGACGTTTGCGACATCTTTCAATTTTATAATTGCTCCACGACTATTACGCAGGGTTAATTCACGAACGCTTTCAATAGAACGCTTATCAGATTTTTCCAACGAAATATTAATAGGATACTCCTCCCCTGCTTGTTTGAATTTCGATTGGTCGTTTCCTCTAAACGCCAACTGTATCGCTCCTCCTACTTCTGGAATACTCAAACCTGCATTACCAATTTTATCACGGTCGAGCTGAATGGCAATTTCGGTCTTTAAACTTTTTGTACTAAACTCAACGTAATCCGTTCCTGGTGTTTTTCTAACAATTGCTTTAATTTGATTCGCCACTTCTTGAATGACCGACATATCAACCCCTTTTACCGCAATTTGAATTGGAGCTTCACTCCCACCCGTCAATGAAACTGGTCGAATCACAACTTTTACCCCTGAAATATGATTTATTTCGTCTCTTATGGCTGTACTGAAAGCATCTGTTGAAACTTTACGGTGTTCTTTTTCCACCAATGTTACCGAAATTTCTGAGATATTTGAATTCGAACTTCCTGTTCCTGCTGCACCTGTTTGAGTTCCTACATTGGCAAAAACCTTTGAAACTTCTGGTTTTTGCAATAAAATCTGTTCAACTTGTTTGGTTATCAAATTAGTTTGCGACAAAGGCGTTTGAGGTGCCATTTCAAGCTGAATGGCAAACTCGCCACGGTCGCCCGAACCTGCAAATGATGAACCAACAAACCCAGTTGCCAACAAAGAAACCGACCCAATAAACATGGCAATTATGGCAATTAAAACCCATCTTTTATGCCCAAGTGACCATGTTAAGAGTTTACCATATTCTTCTTTGACCTTATTCAAAAATCTTTCAAATGCCAAATTTATTCTTCCCCAAAGGCTTGATTCGCTCAAAATTTCAATTTTCCCCCATCTTGAAGCTAAGAGTGGAGTCAAAGTAAATGAAACAAACAAACTCATTAAAGTTGAGAATACCACAACTAATGAAAACTCCCGTAAAATATTTCCAATTAATCCACCACTCATTGACAATGGTAAGAATACCACCACGTCAACTAAAGTAATGGCAATGGCAGTAAATCCAATTTCTTGGCGACCTTCAATAGCTGCTTCTACTTTACTTTTTCCCATTTCAAGGTAACGGTAGATATTTTCTAAAACCACAATACTATCATCCACCAAAATACCAACGACTAAGGAAAGCCCCATCAATGTCATCAAATTGAGTGAAAAACCAAAAATATACATTAATATAAATGTGGGAATCATTGCCGATGGAATAGCGACCAAAACAAACAACGAACTTCTAAAACTGTGTAAGAAAAATAACATTACTGCTCCCACAATGATAATTGCCAAGAATAAATCGTGCATTACGGCATCTGCTGAAGCCAAAGTATAAATTGATTGGTCGGCGGCAATGTCATAAGAGAAGTTTTTAGAAGCGTACGCAATTTGAATTTGCTTCAATTTTTCTTTTACCGACTTACTTACATTCACTGCATTGGCATCTGCTTGTTTTACAATTTCAATCCCGATTCCTGCTTTTCCATTATTGCGGTTAAGCGTTTTTGTCTCGGTTTGTCCATCGGTAATAATGGCAAGGTCTTTTAATAAAACTCGACTTCCATCAGCATTTTGACGAATAATCAAATGTCTAAGTTCTTCAACCTTTACTAATTTCGCATCTAAACGAATTGACGTTCTACTATTATTACTCAAAACACTTCCCGCAGGATACGAACTATTACTATTTGCAATCGTTTGATTTACCTGTGCCGACGAAATATTATAAGCCTGCAATTTGTCATTGTCTAAATCAACTTGAATTTCTCGCTCATTTCCACCAATCAAACGAACAGTACCAACACCTGCTACGTTCGACAAAACAGGTTTGATTTTCTGCTCAATAAGGTCGTATAATGCTGGTTCAGACATATTTGCCGAAGCACTAATTCTCAATACAGGAATCTCATCAGTATTAAAACGATTCACAACAGGATCGTTGGCATCATCTGGCAAGGTTGATTTTATCTGATTAATTTTTCTTTCGGCATCTCTTTGGGCATCAAGCGTATTGATACCCGATTTTAATTGCACCGTTACCAACGAAAGTCCTTCTGATGAAGATGACGAAATTTTATCAATCCCTTCAATCGCAGAAATGGCTTCTTCAATGGGTTTGGTAATGGTATTTTGAATTTCATCGGAAGACGCACCACGATAAGTAGTTTGAACGATGATAACATTGGCTTCAAATTTTGGTAAAAGGTTATAATTCAATTGTTTATAACTCACAAAACCAAATAAAATCAGCGTCACGAAAATTACTGAAATCAGTAATGGTCGTTTTATAGATATTTCGGTAATTGACATAATGATATTGGTTAATTGGTGATTAGTTACTGGTTGATTTGTACTGTTAACTGATTAATCTACTGGGTAATGAAAACATTTTTTCACTCTTGTAAAACCAATTTCCAGTAACTAATAACTATTTCGTTTTACTAATTTTACTTCCGTTTGTCAAGTTAATTTGTCCGCTCGTCACCACTTCTTGTCCTGCTTGCAAACCAGAAATTACTTCGATATTTTCTCCAATTTCACGCCCAATCGTTAATTTTTGAATTGTCGCTACATTATCCTGAACCACATACACATAAGGATTTTTTGTTCCTTCAACCAAAGCCAATTTAGGAATTTGCAAAACACTCGTCTTTTTACCCAAATCAAAGCCAACCATTACATACGTTCCTGCTCTTAATTGATTGGTATTTAATTGTAATTCAACACGATAGTTGTGGTTTTCGTCACCTTTTGGTGAGATAAATTTTACATGACCTACAAAGTTTTTACTCGGAAAAACATCCGAAAATATCGTAGCCATCTGCCCTAACTTTAATTGATATACGTTTTTTTCGTTTACAAAAACTACCGCTTTTAAATGTACATCGTCCACAACGGTAGCAATGACAGTTCCTGGGCTTGCAAATTCTCCTGCCATCAATTTTCGAGAAGTAACAATTCCACTAATTGGCGAGATAATATTTCCGTCTGTAATTTGTTGTTTTACTTGTTCAATCTGAATTCGAGTATTTTCTACATCGTATTTTGAATTAGTTACGCTCAATTCTGTACCTGCATTTCCTTTAAATAATTCGGTGTTTCTTTGTAAATCTTTTTCTAATTTAGATAGCGTTAACTCATTGGCTTTTAGATTAATAAGTTTCAATCTTGAATCTAAATGCCCAATAACTTGACCTTTAGCAACCCTTGAGCCAACTTCAATTCCAAGTTTTTCAATTTTACCTTGAATTCCGATGGCAATTGTAGCTTCGTTGTTCAGTTCCAAATTGGCAGGCAATGATACTTTTCCGTCAAAAAGCTGATATTCTGCTTTAACGGTTGATACCGCCACTGGAATAATCGAACGGTCAACCACTACTTTATTTGCCTCAATTTTTTTCTTGTTTTTTGCAAGGGTAAATCCAATAAAACCGACCACTGCAAGAACTGATAATAATATGATGAATGACTTTTTCATTGTTATAAATGATTAAAATTGACTGATATAGCTTTTTAAATTCCCTTTTGATTTTTCAAATTCGAGCGTTGAACTCAATACATTTATCAAAGAGGTGATATAATTACTTTGTGCTTCTTTATAGGAATAATCCGCATTAAGTAGGTCTGAAAGCGTTGAAACGCCTTTTTGATATTCAAAAGTGCTACTCTCGAAAACCTCTTTGGCAAAACTTAAATTTTCACGATTAATCCCTAAATCCGATTGTGATTTTTGCAATTGAGCATTCGAGTTTCTAAAGGCTAAATTCAAATTATTATCGGTTAATTTCAGATTCGTTTTGGCACTTAGTAAACTCAATTCTGATTGTTTTAACTGACTATTTTTACGATAACCACTAAAGATTGGAATATTTGCTTTTAAACCTATCGTTGAAAAATCAACCCAATTTGAAAAGGCAGCCCCCAAATCATTACCAAAACTCATTACCCCATAACGGGCATACATCGACACCGTAGGCATAAAAGATGCTTGTTTACGTTTTACGTCAAATTCTTGTAGTAAAATATTATTACGCTGAATTTTATGGTCTAAAATATTACCAGCTTCAAAAACTGATTCTTGTGGAATGTTCACAAACGACTCATAATTGGTCATTGGAATAATCACGATTTCTTCGTTTAAAGGCATTCCCATCGCATTTTTCAAACGATTCAAGGCAACTTGCTTGTTGGTTTGTAAAATAGATTTTTGAGAAATAATATTATTTAAACTTGACTGTGTGCGGTCAACATCCGTTTTTTTGATAACTCCTTTTTCCAATCTTAATTTCAAAATGCCCAATAAGTCACGGTATTTTTTTTCATTTTCAAGGATAATTTTTTCTTGTTCCAAATACACTAAAACTTGAAAATAAGCATTTACGGTATTATAAATTACCACATCTTGATTTTGCTCTTTTTTCAGGAGGGATAATTGATTATTGGGTTCCGCTGCTTTAATTCCTACCAACATCGACTTGTCGTAAATCACTTGGTCAACTTGGGCAACAACATTGGTATTGTACTGATTACCAAACTGAACACGTATTTCATTTGGACTAAACGCTCCTGCTGGAATGACCGAAACTTGTCTTTTTAGGTTGTCATCAAACGTAATATTGGTGGCTACCTGCGGTAAATATCCTGCCAAAGCTTCGGTTGATTTTTGTTTGGCTGAAGCAATTTCATTATCGTACAAAGAATGGCTCAGATGATTTTTGAGTGCATAATCTACACATTCTTTTAGCGATATGGTTTGTTGACCGTGAATATCAAAGCCAAAAACGAATAATATCAGATAAAAGATAATTTTATTCTTTTTCATAAATTATAGTTGATTATAATATTATTGACAATTGCCATAGTTGATTGAATCAACTATTAATTCAAAAAAAACTACCCTTCAGCGTTTTCTTTCATTTTACTTAATACTTTTTTAAAAGTTGCCAGTTCATCGTCTGAAATTCCTTGTAAATTTTTAACCATTAAATTGGTAATCACTGTTTCACACTTTTTAAGGACTTCAGTTCCAACTTCTGTAATAACGATATGTTTTTTACGACGGTCAACGGCATCATTTACTCGAACGACATAACCTGATTTCTCTAATTGGTCCACATGACGCATAATGGCAGATTTATCTTTTTGCATTATTTCTGCTAAATCTGATTGTATGGATTCTTCTTGAGAAGTTAAAATTTTGAGTAAATAATGTTGCTCAGGCGACAGGTTTAATCCTTGACTTTCAAACTCTTTCCCTGATTGCTTAAACAATGCTCTAATGGTACTTCCAAATAAGAATTGTAATGAATTTGTTTTTATTTCCATGTCAATATCAATCGTTGACTATTAAAATTGTTGATATAAAATATAGTTAACATAATCAACGATTCAAAATTACAACTAATTTTATTAAATACAAAAAAAGTGTAATATATTTTCAGAATTTTTCAACTGAAACATATTACACTTTTTGAATTTCTGAAAACTAATAATATAGTTTCTGAGATATTTTCGATTTACTCCCCTCCTATTATTCCAAAAGTTGCGGCTTCAGAAATTGAAATAGTATCCGAATAATTAAGGTCAATAACCGTTGCTTCTGGTAAGTTTCTGAGTGTTTTCCAAATTGACCCCAGACCATTTTTTACCAAAAAACTGCCTTTTACGCTTATCGTTAATTCTGAATCATCGGCATTTTTGATGCTTTCTCTGATTCTTTTGGCATAATCACTCTGTTCGTTCTTTTTTGTTTCCGCAATTCCGTCTGTCAATAAATACAATTCTTCAATACTTGTAATTGGGCTTTCGGGTGTACTTTTTGCTAATTTTTGAATCGCTTTTTTATCAATTTTAGCTTTTCCTGTCAATACCTGAGCTTTTAGTACAGGAGACATTTTTTCTAATCCTTCCGCAAAAACGGCATCTCGCTTTATCGTGGCTGGACTGACGTTAAATTCTTCGGCTAATTTTTGAGCAGTATTTTCTAATCCACTTTCTTCGATAGTTTTTCCTGTTCTCAAACCACCCTGCCCTGTTTTTAGTCTTTGATATTTCAATCCTCTGAAATAGGATATTTGCTCAGAAGTCATATTTCTACGACCAATCTGAAAATCAATCATGAATGTTTTTACTTCTTCTATTGATTGAAAAGTCATTAAATCAATCTGAAAATCAACGTTATTTCGTTTGCAAATTTCATAACGGTGGTGTCCATCAAAAAGTACGAAAACTGGTTCAGTTGGATTCTCAACATCTTTGTAAACTATTCCTTTAGTTGTATCCCATACTAAAATCGGCGTGCGACAACCACTCAAAATAATACTTTCTTCCAATGAGCGATATTCGTCATCATTCAATGGTGGAATAAAACTTTTGAGTTCTGGTAATATCGTAAGGTTGTTTTTTACATTTTCAGAACTAATTAATTTGTTATTTTTTAGCGTATTAGCAGTATTTACGGCTAATTGTTTCTTGAAATCTATCCCTTTCATTTTCCTATTTATTAACCACTTGTAAATATTCTATGTATTCATCACAAAAATCTTTGTAACATTTGTACGCTTCTGAATTACTACTTAAAGTTCCTAAAGTTGCTTGTAATGCTTGTGACTTTTGGAAGTCAATTAAATGTCTAATTTCGGTATCAAATACTCTAAAGTCATTCCCGATGCTACTTCTTACGGCATCTTTAAAACCATCGTGAACGGTATTTTTCTTGACCATCGTAAACACAATTCCATCTAACATCAAATCACGATTGGTGTGTCTTTTCACTTCACTGATTCTATTCAATAATGAATTTAGCCCTTTCAATGACGACGATTCTGGAAGCATGGTAATGAGCGTTGAATTTGAAGCATTCAAGGCTGAAACCGTCAATTTGCTCAAACTCGGTGGACAGTCAATCAAAATATAGTCATAAGCTTCTAAAAGTGGCTCAATTTTATGTTTCAAACGAACATCCCCACCAACTTTTGACAATAAATCAACTTCTGTTTCTGCCAAAGAAATATCAGACGGAGCTAACCAAAGATTGTGAAGAATTTCAATAACGGGTAATTCTAAATCTGAAAACAAACAATCTGCTACTTGAACTTCTGGACTTTCAACTCCTAAAATTTGGGATAAATTGCCTTGCGGGTCAAAATCAATCAAGAGAACTTTAAAGCCTTTTGACACTAAAGTTTCTCCCAAACAAGCGGTAGTGGTTGTTTTCCCAACGCCTCCTTTATGATTTACCACTGAAATAACACGGGCGTGTTGATACAAAAACTCATTGTAACCATATTTTTTTAAAATCGGTTCGAGTTTCAATAAATCTTCTTCGCTCAATTTTCGAGAACCATTTGAATTGAAAACTAAGTCTAATTTCCGCTTCGGAAGTCCAGCTTCATCATTTACTCCATTCACGTTCAAAGAAGGATTGTGACGTAAAAAATTGGTAATTTTTTCTAATGTAAGATTAGTCTTCATTAATTTTCAGGTAAATACAGATGTTAAAATTTATATTTTGTGTTGTTATGCTTACTTCTTCGCCTATTTCCAAAGTATCACAATGAGCTTTTGGATTTTGGATTTTCCAAAGTATCACAATGAGCTTTTGGATTTTGGATTTCCCAAAGTATCACAATGAGCTTTTGAATTTTGCGTTTTCCAAAGTATCACAATGAGCTTTTGGTTTTTGGATTTCCCAAAGTATCACAATGAGCTTTTGGTTTTTGGATTTCCCAAAGTATCACAATGAGCTTTTGGATTTTGGATTTCCAAAGTATCACAATGAGCTTTTGGATTTTGCGTTTTCCAAAGTATCACATTGAACTTTTGGAAGTTTAGATAGTTATCCAATCGCCACTTCGTTGTTGCATAATCCGAATTTGAAATTTATTCCAAAACCATTCTTGAAAAATTGATTCTTTCGCTTTCTGTTCAGTTTCCAAAAGTTTGATGCCTACCGAACTATTCAATGACTCTTCATTGACGGAACCATCAGTAAACATGAACAAATTATTAAACAACTTTTCAGAATAAGTTGCTCTTAATTCATCAACTTTTTGGTGGTAAATCACTTTATCGCAATTAATGGCTAAGTTTTGGAGATAGTTCACAAACCAATTTGCAAATTCGCCATTCCAATAAAAGTTGATTTGTTTTGACGAAAATTTGGGTTCACTCTTAATAGCTGGTTCAGTTTTTATAGCAGGCTCAGCTACAATACCCGTAATTTCTGGGTTTTGCAAAGACCAAACCACAAATCCGATTGGGTTATGAATCTTTTTTCCATCACTAATCTGCTTATTAGTTTTAGTAATTTGTGCTAATACTTTTTCAAATCCATAAGTATTTCGCCATTGTTCCAATACACTTTTTGAAACACCTTCCCATCTTTGGGATAAAGTAAGAAGTTGGGAAATCTCAGGGTCAGTATCTTCTACAATTGATGTGGCTACTTCTGGTAAGTATAACAAATTTCCAGAATCTTGCTTTTCACGATTAGGAATTATCCAAAATACCAAACCTGTCACGGCTCTTCCAGATTTTACTTCATCAAACGTAAATTTTATATCCGTATATTTTTCTAAATCTTCTTGAGCTTTTACGATAACTCTTTGCTTGAAATTTCCGTAAAGTGGATATTTATCAACCACATCTAACATTTCTTTTAACTCTTGAACTTTCAGCGTTCGTTTGCCGATGGTTTCATATTGCTTCAAAAGTTCATAAATCCGTATTGAAAACGAACTTTGAAGTTTCAGAATATTACGTACATCGTACATCAAAAACTGGCTTTGAAGTTGAAGTAAGTAGGGCTTCATGTCTGGATGAAAAGAAATATCTAAATACTTCGCCGTTTTTTCTTCCACAAAACTTTTTACACCAGTGGCTATGTGCGTAAAAAGCTCCATTTTACCATCGGGAGTATCCATCAAAACCCGAATTTCACGTCTGCCTAATCGCTCAGCACCTTGTTTCAAAAACTTGTATGAATGTCCGTCTTCTTGCAATTCAAAATCTTGAATTACTTCATGTAGGTAAATTCGATATACTTTAAAATCTTCATCATCTCGATGAATTTTCATGAGCATTTTTGTAAATACTCGCATTTCCCAAATATCAAAACGATATTTACCTTCGACCAAACGATTGGCTTTTCTGATAAGTTTAACTACATCAGTGTCTTTTTTTATAGGTTGATTATTATCTAATTTATCTTTTTTAAGTTTTTTCATATTGTTGCATAGGATAACAAGAAATGGAACTTGGGATTTTTGTTATAATTCAGGTTAAAATAGGTCATATTTTGGTAATTCTGTTATAATACTTCGGTAATTTTGTTATATCTCGTGGTAATTTTGTTATATTAACAGGTAAATCTGTTATATTTAGGCTTGTAAGTAACTGATTATTAAAGCGTTACAACGTCCGAAAATACATTAAACAAAAATTAAAAAGAAAACAACAAACACAAAATTTAAAATAGGTCTTGAGATGATGTTATTTTATTATTTTTCTTTTTTGAAAAAGGATAAAAGATTCTCAGGATACTCTTTTGAAAAAAGAATGATTACCTGTAAAAGCAAATCCCGTTGAAGTATAACATATTTACCAAAATTTAGTCTGTGTATTTTTGTTATAGTTCAAAAACTTGAAAGAATAGTTTTTGGTAATTTTGTTATAATTAACAAAGTTTAAATAGATTTATCGAGTAATGATTCTTATTTGTATCAAATTTAACAAAAATATTTTAATGAGCAAGTGTGTTTGATACAATTTTGAATCTTTAATACTTATCAAAGTATCATTGTGAGCTTTTGGAATATAACATCATCCTTAATACTTATGGATAGAGGCTTGAATTTTATTTTTCCAAGCAGGAAAAACCTAAAAATTAATAGTTAGGATGCTCAAAAAGCCATTAAATAGGTAAAAATAAGATTGTACCACAATTATTGAAGAGTAAAGTTTGAGTGTTTTAGAAAACGAATATAATTATTAGAACTTGAAATGGTTTATTTCTAATATATGTGTCTGAAAACTGGAAAATTATGAACGGGTAGGAGAGAACTATAACATTTTTACCAAAAAAAAGGCGGTAAATTTGGTATAATACACGTTCGATAAAATTGCTGGAAAATAAAACAAGGAAGTTTAGAATAAACTCAATTGACCTAATATTTTAGTTTGAGCTTTTAGATAAGGTTTCCGTTTATCAGATTCAATAAGTCTGACATCAATTCTGAAAACTGTTCCAAGTGTCATTTGCTGACGCTGAGCTTTAGAACAACTTACACACAACTGAGGAACCGCTTGACCTTCAGTAGGACGGACACGAATCTTTTTACGACGGTTATCGTAGTAAGTTTGTAGGCTTATATTTGGAAATATTTTGGACAATACTTAATTATTTATCGAATTAAATTTACAATTAAACCTTCATAACTCAAAATATTGAACCTGTGCAAAAGTAAAATTCACTCTACAATTTTTGTAGAGTGAATTGTTTAAGTCTAAAAATTGAATTATTTAGCAGCGTAAACTTGTTTTAAAAAGTCGGCAACAGCAACAGGTTTTTTTCCAGTCAAAGTTTCGAGCGTATTACTGGTTTTATCAAACTCATTTTGTTTGAAAGCCTCTGCAAATCCTGCAAACATCCCCACATATTCCATTGGAACGCCAGCCGAAGAAAGTGTTTCTATATAAATTTCCTGAGTAGGAGAGACGTAAGCAATCGTTTTTCCAGCAATTTCTCCTAAAATATCTGCAATTTCTTGAAAAGTGATAATTTGGTCACTGTTGAAATCATAAATTTTATTCTCATGCCCTTCAGTTGTGAGAATAGCCACAGAAGCCTCAGCCATGTCCTGACGAAGAGCAAAAGAAACTTTTCCATCGCCAGCAGGGAAAAATATCGTTCCATTTTCTAAAACTTGTTCTCCCAAAAACATTGGAACTATATCGGTGTAAATGCTATTTTGTAGAAACGTATAAGCAATACCAGATTCTTTTAACCATTGTTCCGTTTTTAAATGAGATTCAGCAATGGCAGCAATTGGAGAATCGGCTGATTCATTTTTCCGTTGAAAACTGGTATAAATTACGTGTTTTACCCCTGCGGTTTTTGCAGCATTCACTACATTTTGATGTTGTTGAAGACGATTAGAAATATCATTGCTCGACACAAAATATAATTTATCAATTCCTTTAAATCCCGAAACTAATGAAGTTTCATCATTAAAATCTCCGACACGAATTTCTACGCCCTGAGCTTTAAGGTTTTCAACTTTTGAGGCATCTCTAACCAAAACGGCAATGTCAGATACACTTACTTTATTGATTAAAAGGTCGATTACGGCTTTTCCTAATTGTCCTGTTACACCTGTTACTAATATCTTATTCATCTTTATAAAATTTAAATTGTTGAATTTTGTTGCATACTAAAAGTTAGTTACTTACTTTTAGTATGCAAATATTCTAAAAGTTTAAATCAATAATCAAGAAGGCACTTGAAAGTGTTAAACTTACTTTTGGGTAACTAATGTTAAAAATCAAGTTGTTATGAAAGAAAATATTTTTAAAAAAAATGATTGGAATGCAAAAAATTGCCCTGTTCGAAATGTTTTAGATAGATTTGGAGACAAATGGTCAATCCTTGTCATCATGATTTTGGGAGAAAGAGAACGAATGAGATTCAATGAGTTGAATAAAGAAATTCAAGATATTTCTCAAAAAATGTTAACCGTCACACTTCGAAGTTTAGAAGCAGACGGTTTAGTGAAACGCACCGTTTATCCAGAAGTACCGCCAAGAGTTGAATATGAAATTACAGATTTGGGAAGAAGTTTAGTTCCTTATATTAATAGTTTGGCAGCTTGGGCAAACGTAAATATCAAGGAGATTCAAGCATCGAGAGAGAAGTTTTTGGTGGGTGCTTAAAACTATATACTTAGTTTGGGTAGGAGGGAAGACTACAAAAAAAGCCATTTCGTTTTGTGAAATGGCTTTTTTGTTTTTAAAATTTACAAGTGCTATTGTCCTCTTTCACGAAGTAATTTTTGTAGTTTTTTGCTTTTTTATTCATACAACCTTTCAAATTTAAAAGTTTAACGCCTTTAAATTCCACAGGATGACTTTCGCTTTGTAAAGAAATAGTACCAGAAGTTAACGCTTGTCCATCGGGTTTCATAGCTGGGTCAAAGCCATTGACAACTCCACCACCAATGACAGGTTTTGTATAAGTTATTACTAATTCTCCATTGATGTAATGACGAATCAATGAATCACCCAAAACCTCTATTTCCGCATGAACCCACTGGTCACCATCGTAAGTTTTTGAGTTTGAGTTAATACAATGTCTGGTGTCAAATTTATTTTCATAAGTCACATTCGTACCAGGTGTACATAAATTACAAGTTGTGCGAGGTTTTTGGTCATTTTTCCCGCCCAACAATTGCACCTCTATTGAAATAGGAAAATCTTGGTCTTTCCCCATTGTTTTGGCAGGTTGCCCATGAATCATGATGCCACTATTTCTCCAAGCCCAATCTTCGCCACCTTTTGCTTGTTCTCCCACAAAACGATAATCGAGGGCAATTCTGTAATATGAGTATGAATTTTTGTAGAATAAATGTCCGTATCTGAAATTAAAATTGTCGTAGGCATCATAATTCACGACGATTTTCTGGTCTTTTACGCTAAAAGTTTTCCCAAAATTATCATTTAAGTCATATCCACGTATTTTAATATCCCAACCATCGAGGTTTTTTCCATTAAATAAAGGTTTCCAATCTTTGTTGGATAATTTGCCCTGGGCGTTGATATTGAGGGTAATAAAAAAGAAAAATAAGATTTTTTTCATGATTAATTGCGTTATGAAAATTGTAAAGCATTCAAACGTTGTGAACGTTTTGATGGTAAAAATATATAAGAAATAGACGAAAATACAGCTTTTCGTTGCACTACAATGATAGTAAATTTTTGCAGTTTTGTTGTCCTAATTTGCTTGTAATTTAATCGTTTAGAATAGGAGGGAAGATGATTGTTAGACTTCCGTAAAAGTTTCTTAAAGGTATAATAAGTATCTTTGCCAGCTAATTGATAGCTGCTTTAAATTATAAAATAGGTGAGAATATGGAAATTTAACAATGATGTGTAATGAAAGTAACAAAATTATTTAAAGATTTTTCGGAGAGTGAGAAAGCAGGAGGATTAACACTTATTGCTTGTACGGTAGTTTCAATGATTATTGCCAATACATTTTATGGTAACGAATACGCACATTTTTGGCATTCGTCTTTGGGAAATCAAAGTATTGAATACTGGATAAATGATGGACTAATGACCATTTTCTTTTTACTGATTGGACTGGAATTAGAACGTGAAATTTATATTGGAGAACTTTCTAAGATAAAAGATGCCCTTTTGCCGATTTTTGGAGCAATAGGCGGAATGATGATTCCTGCGATGATTTATTTATACATTAATTATGGTACAAATACGCAGTCGGGAGCTGGCATTCCAATGGCGACAGATATTGCATTTGCTTTGGGTGTGCTGTCTTTATTAGGGAATAGAGTACCGACATCATTAAAGGTTTTTTTAACCGCCTTAGCTGTCATTGATGATTTGGGTGCAATTTTGGTAATCGCTATTTTCTATACAAAAACAATTGTATGGATGAATCTTTTGGTAGCAGCAGCGGTGTTTATATTGCTAATTATTTTGAATAGATTGAAAGTTAGAAATTTGATACCATATCTAATTGGTGGAGTGACAATGTGGTATTTTATGCTTTATTCTGGCGTTCATGCCACCATTACGGGTGTTCTGTTAGCATTTGCTGTTCCCTTTGGAAATGGTGACGAAAAATCAAGTTCATATATTTTACAACACTTTCTCCACAAACCTGTCGCATTTATCATTCTACCTTTATTTGCTTTGGCAAACACCGCTATTGCAGTCAGTACAAGTTTTCAGGATATTGTTACAGAAAGTTATGGTTTAGGTATTTTGTTAGGACTTGTTTTGGGGAAACCTTTAGGAATTGTCGCTTTGGTATTTATAGCCGTAAAATTGAGAATTTGTAAACTTCCCAACGACTTAAATTGGAAGATGATAATAGGAGCGGGGTGTTTGGGAGGCATTGGATTTACGATGTCAATCTTTATTACTTTACTTGCTTTTGAGGGCTTTGAACTGCAAAACAATGCGAAAATTGTCATTTTGGTAGCTTCGGTAATGGGAGCAATTGTTGGTTTTGTCGTTCTTTCGTTCGCTTTAAAACCTACTTTAAAAAGACTTTAAAATGATTGAGTATAAATCGGGAATGTAAAGTTTGAGTGATAGTAGCTTAAAATATTACGGAATTATCTACTATTTGTCGCAAGACAAAATTAGCCCACTGATAGAACAGATAAAACAGATTTACACTGATTTTTCTTTAAATTTATCCGTGTAAATCCGTTGAATCAGTACAATCTGTGGGCTAATTTTATTCTGCGACAAATTGTAGATAGTTCCGAAAGATTATGTATGCGGAAAATATTTCCGCATACATAATCACTTAAAATTGAGCCGAAAAACTATCCTATTTTTTGCTTATTTCGCCTTCCCCACCAAATATAAACGCCTGTAATTGGTAAACTTGCGGAAATTAAACTGACAAAAAAAGCTAATAATTTTCCCGCAAATCCAAATATTGCTCCTATGTGAACATCATAATTCATTCTGATGGCTTTATCAGCAAATTTTGCGTCCTTCAATCTGCCATAAAGATGATTGACGGATAACTCTTTTAGTGAATATTGGTCAAAATAGCGATAATCAATTTTCCATGTTGTACCAACTTCAGTATTGGTATTAATGGCAATAGAGGAACTATCTGAATCTGGAATATGCACTTCAATTGCATTAATATTAGGTTGTTCTAAACTAATTTTTTTCCATAGAATATCAATATTAGGCGTATTTCTACTCTCTGATTTTTTAAAAGTAGTATCAGAAAGTGCTTCGGCAAATACAGTCGATTTTTCGCCACCTAAACGCCAATAGACAGAATTGGCAAACCATTCAAATCCCCAAACTAATCCAGTTAAGGCGATAATTAATACCACCCACGAAGCATAAAATCCCAAAACATTATGTAAATCATAGTTCTTGCGTTTCCATTGGGTGTTTGTTTTCCATTTAAACTGAAAGCGTTGTTTGGCAGCGGCTTTATTTTTAGGCCACCAAAGAATAATTCCAGAAATTAATAATATCACAAAAATCAATGTGGCTGATGCTACAATTGGTTGACCAATGTTGGCAGGAAGCCATAAATAATAATGTCCCATAAGGATAATTCTGAAAAAATCAGTATCCATATCTTTGACTTTTAATACCTCAGCCGAGTAGGGATTAAAATAGATAATATCATAATATTCTGGCTCTATACCGTAAAAAATCGCTTCTACACTTTGTCCTTTTCCTGCATAATTAATGGCGTGTAAATGTTTTTTGGGAAAGATTTTCTTAGCACCCTTTTCAAAAACTGATGGAGGTAATATGGTTTTTGCTTGTGTTTCAGCAAATAAATATGGTTCTGTCAGGGCTTCAATTTCTGTTTTGAAAGCATATAAACATCCTGTGATGCTGACAATAAACACCACCAGCCCAGACGAAAGTCCGAGCCAGAGGTGTAATTGATGGGTTATTTTTTTGAAAGTCATTATCAATTAAAACTTATAGTTAATACTCAAACGAGCATTACGCATAGCCTCGATTTGCGAATAATAATATTTGCTCCAAGTGTAATAAGAACCACCTGTGATTAAATACGTATTGAATAGATTATTAACATTTAATGCAACGCCAAACTTACCAAATTGATAAGAAACTGCTCCGTCGAAACGAGTATAGTTTGGCATAGTTGCGTCAACAGTTTTGTCATAAGCACCGTACCAGTTACTTCTTCCTGCACTATGTTGAACACCAAATGATAATCCCAAACCTTCTAATTTTCCTGATTGGAAACGGTATTTCAACCAAGTATTAAATATGTATTTATCCGTTCCTGATACTTGTCTGCTTACCTGCGAACCGTCAGTATCTTTGGTTACTTTAGCATCGGTAATGGCATAATTCATGGTTAAATCTAAGCCATTCAGAATTTGTCCACGAAGGTCAAATTCAATCCCTTGTGTTTGGGTTTGTCCTAATTGGATTGAAAAATATTGGTGATTTGGGTCTTCTGTTAAAACATTATTTTTTGTGATTTGATATGCCGAAACTGAAGCATTCCAACGTCCATTCAACCATTCTCTTTTGATACCAATTTCTTTGTTATCACCAATAATTGGGTCAAATTTCTTCCCTTCAAAAGTTCCGCCCGCTTGTGGAATAAATGCTTCGTCATACACGGCATACACACTGGTATTTTTATCTACAGAATAACTCAAACCAATTCTTGGCGTAAATTTCTCCGCTTTAACCGTCCCTGAATATGGGTCAGCATCGTTGGTAGTTGTAAAACGTCCTGCCAATGTAAAGCGTAATTTATCGTTTAAAAGTCTAATTTCGTCCTGTGCATAAAGAGCTGTATAACTATTATTATAATGAATTCCACGCTCACGAATATCTAAACTACGGTCAAAAACTGGATATTTACTGGCTGAAACTTGTCCATACACAGGTTTGTAAACATTTAAGTCGCCAATAATTCCACCTTGATTCCAGTCATGGTAATAGTCTTTATTACCCATGTCAAGCCCTACCAAAATACGATGTTTTAAATTTCCTGTTGCTACATCACCGTTTACAAAAAATTGTCCTACTTTGGTTTGTCCTAAAATATCCCAAATCGAAGTAGTTCTTTTTAACGTATCTCCACTGAAACCTGATGCCCAAAGGCTTTGCCCCACTTGGTCATAGTTTAAATAAGCTAATTGACCTGTAAATTTCCAGTTGGCGTTAATGGTATGTGAAAGCGTCACAAATAACGATTGGTCTTTAATGGTTGTTGGTTTCAGATTAGCTTCCAACATCGTGAAATTATACGGTAAATCGCTGATACCTTTTGCTGAAAACGCATAAGCAGAGCCAATTGGAGACATTTCTACTCCTTGATAAGTATATTCCGCTGTTAATGAAGTATTAGGATTAATCTGGAACTTTACGACTGGAGCAACCGAAACTCGGTTATTGTACTCAAAATCACGATGAGTACCTTTCATTTGTCCCATAACATTGAGGCGATACAGAATTTTTCCATCTTTACTTAATTTTCCGTCAAAATCTGCGGTACTTCGATATGTGCCAAAACTGCCAACCGTCATTCCGATTTCGGCCTTTGTAATTCCAGTTGGTTTCTTGGTAACAACGTTATAAAAACCACTTGGTTCGCCACTGGCAAGCATAAATCCTGCTGGACCTTTTACAATTTCAATGCGTTCAACCATACTCATATCTTCCGTGAGTGGTCCCCAAACCTCCGTTACGTTCATTCCGTTTCTGAAAGCCGCAATTCTTGAACCACGCATGACAATTCTCGCATAAGTTTCCCAGTGTTCAGATCGTGAAGCACCACTTACATTACGAGTAACGCCTTCCGACATATCAAAAATCTGTTGGTCTTTCAACGCTTGAGCAGTCACTACTTGAATATTCTGTGGAATTTCTAAAAGTGGGGTTTTTAAACGAAGAGAAATAGAAGGATAGTCCGTTACGTATTTACTTGGATTACTCGAAACCAAAACTTCTTGTAATTGTGTAGCATTTGCTTCCAAAGTAAAATCAACGTTTTGGCTTTCAGCACCTTTGATAGTAACCTTTTTGGATTCAGACTTTAAACCTACAAAACTCACTTGAATTGTATATGTTCCTGATTTTATGTTGGTTAGTTGATAATTTCCTTCAATATCTGCTACTGTACCTTTATTTGTGCCTTTCAAGATTACACTTACAAATTCAGCAGGTTTGCCATCAGATGTTACCACTTTACCTTTTAAAGTAGCATTTTGAGCAAACACTGCCCAACTCATTAAAAACAGTATTCCTGTAAAAATCGCTCTGTTCATTATTTTTCTGTTAGATGAAAAAATTGTCTTTTAAAATTTATGACTGCAAAGTTTAAATTTATTTAGACTTATTCCAAATAAAAAACAGGATTATTTAGATTTATTCTAAATAATCCTGTTTTTTATTGTATAATTAATAAAACGAGCGAGAGTATTACAAATTCACTTAATTAAAAATAGCTCACAAAGGCACGATGAATTTCATAATTGGACGTTTAACGAATACTTCAAAAAACGTTAATCCGAAGATGGCACAAAGAATTCCTGCCAAAACATCAATCACATAATGATGATTTGAATAGATAGCAGAACCCCAAATTCCCAAACAAAAAATAGTAAAGAATATGGTAATGTAGCCCATTTTCTTCTTAATTGAAAAATACAAAACAATCAATGGATAAGCAGAATGTAGTGAGGGCATGGCGGCAAAAACGTTAGCATTTTTTTCGTACAAACCTTTAAAAATCGGTGTACCCATTATCTCATCAAAGTGCTTTAGATTACCCACATTTCCCATAATATCGAAGTGTTCCACAAAACCATATTCGGCTACATACCAAGGCGGTGCGGCGGGGTAAGCATAATATACCACAAAGCCAATCAAGTTGACTAATAGAAAACTGTACGAAAAACTGTAAATTAAGTGCTTATCATTGAAAAATAGATACGCCCCAAAAAATAACGGAATCGGTACCCAATTGATGTAAAATAAGCCTGACAAAACATCTAAAAAAGTGGTATGGTATTTAGACAAAAACTCGTTTAGCGTAAGTAATTGACCGTTATCAAAAACACCAAATAGGGCTTTGTCTAATAAATAAGGTTCTTTGATGTGTACTTTATTTACTTCATAATTTGGAATGACCCGCATAGAATCATAGATTATCCAAAAAATAATGAAGGGCAACATTGCTTTCAAAAAACTGCGAGTGTAACCATTGAAATAATAAAGCATAAGCACTAAAATATACAAAATCAAATGTTCGGGGCGGAATGGAATGACAAGATTAAACCACGAAAAATAGAGTATCGTTAATGCTAAACTCATTGAACCATTTGATTTTGTAAATCTTACAAAATTATCTTTTTCAGCAATTGCCCAAAAAATATTAGGGCTTGATTTTCTCGTAAATATCATCTCCTGTGGTTAAATCTTTTCCAAAAACTTCTACGTAAATTACCTTCGGACGAATATTACTGCCTTCGGTTTTAACAAAAACGTGGTCTAATTTGGCGAGTTTATGATTGATTTCTATCTGAGCAAAAGGTTTTTTGTTTTTGTCTAAACTGACTCTAAGTTTTTTCTTTTTGTAAGAGACAATCCATGCTTCAAAATCGTTTTTATAGGCTGTTTCTTTGGTACTGATGCCGTAAGCTAATAAATTCTGTATCCAAGTAAGCTCTTTTTTCTGACCAGATTCTTGATAACGCAACCAATATACGTTGATTGGATTTTCATAATTAAAACTTCCATTCGCCATCAAATTGGCATCATAAACTATCGTATTGGTGTTGGCACTCCGCTGAATATAAAATAATCGGAGCGGAGAATCGGGTACTTTAGGATAGTTTGTCGGAGAAAAACCAAATGATTCAAGGCTCGTTAGCAATAGAATAATCCATGCTATAAATCTATTTTTCATGATTATTCAATGCTTTTTGAGTATGTTCAATCCGTTGAAGAGCCGTGTAATTTGAGAGAATCGAAACAATTGCCAATGGAATCGTAAAAATTGAAATGGTTTCAAACCAAGGAATATTTGGCTCAATTCCTTCAATTTTAAAGTCTGCTCCCAAAACGGGTGAAAGTAAACCGCATAAAAGGGCTGAACCACCAATAATGACAATTCTTTCGGGGCGTTGCATCCAACCAATATCACATTTTATGCCTAAACCTTCGGCTCTGGCACGGGTGTAACTTACCATAGATGAGCCAATTAAGGCTAAAAAAGCAAAGAACGAACTGAATAAATAATCTTGAGCAATTAGGTAATAACAGATTCCCAAGAACATAAACATTTCACTATAACGGTCTAAAACGGAGTCGTAAAATGCTCCAAATTTGGTGGACATATTGCTTAATCGAGCTAAACGTCCGTCAATCATATCAAAAACTCCTGCAAATAAAATCATTGCTCCGCCCCAGCCAATATAGGTCATATCGCCACGCACGGATGCTTCGGCAGCATAAACAAATATTCCTGCGGCAATGATATTTAAGCCCAAACCAATCGTTGTAATCATATTGGGCGTAATTTTTAGCGTAATTAAAAGTTTTATAAAAGGATTAATGATTTGATATATAAATTGTTGTCCCGTATTTTTTAATGCGTACATGATTTTAAGGTTTTAAAAGTTAAAAATCAAACTTAAATCTTCCACGAATTCCGTATTCTGATACATTGGGATTGTCTAAATACGAAAGTCTTTTTACTAAGTCTATTCTAAAAATTTTGAAAATATTTGAAATTCCAACACTCGCCTCCATGTAAGCACCATCAGCCAATGAATAGGTGAGGGGTGTTCCGTCTTGAGCTTCTGGAAAGCGATATAAACTGTAATTATTTTCTGGTAAATTCTTGCTACTAATACCACCCCAAAGTCCTTTGAAAGTGATGACTTCTCGCAATTTCAACTTTTTGATTAATGGTATCTTGTTGAAAATGAATCCATTAAAATAATGGTCAATGAAAATGGCAGCGTATTTATCGGAAGCAAATTCGAGAAAATTCATTAAGTTGTATGATTCCAACTGATACGAATACGACTGATTGGCACGGTGAATCATCAATAATGGAAAAGGAACTGTTCCAAAAACTTTCCCAGCTTCGGCGGTTACATCGGTGTAACCAATTGGCGAAGTAAAGAATCTTTTATTTACTCTAAATGTCAAATTATGATAATTATAATCGCCATGCAGTAAATTATTGATGCCAACGGTATATCTCAATTGAAAAATCGGATATTTATTAATGATGGGTATTCTATAATTTTTTCCTTGATAAAACTGTTCGTTTGGAGCAAATCGTAAATTGACCGAAAGTTCGGACGTGGTTAAATCTTTCTCTTGATACAAAGAACCTTCGGTTGCTTCGGCACGAGAATATCTTTCAAATTTGAGCGAACCAGCCGCTTCCTGTATCAAATTTTTGTAACCTAATTCATAGCTAATGCCATTTCGTGATTCATGACGATAATCCAAACGGAAAATTTTATTGTAGGTCATTTTATCATTTACCCCTCTTTTGAAGGATAAAAGAATATTATCTTCTTGGATAAATTGTAGTTCCTGCCCTGGAATTCTCACTTCATCTTGGTAGGAAACTCGTAAAAAATTATTCGGAAAATCATAAATTGAGTTATTGCCCAAATTGTACGTTACTCCTAAATATCCTTTCCATCTTTCATCTTTAAATCCATAAGCAGCGTAAGTTTCTACGTACAATTTTGGGTTCAGTTTTGCCATTGTTCGACCTCCCAAACGTAGTCGTAATCCTTCAACGGGGTTAAAACTGTAAAAGGTATTGGCGGGTCCAATTTCAAAATCGCCAAAATCCTTATACCCAAATAATACCAATCCCGCTACGGTCATGAATCTTTTGAAAGCAGGTACTTGCTGAATACTATCCGCCATTTTGTAAATGCCTTTTTCGACAGAACTTAGTCCTTCGTGTCGGGCAGAAACCCAAAAAGATTCATCTTTATCTAAAGCATTTGACATTAAGACATTTCGCTGAATGGGTGTAAATGTCTTATTGTCAATGGGTTGATTAATAATGTAATTTCGATACGAAACGGTTCTTTTCCCTAAAATACCCCTTTTGTTTTCCTTTTGACTAAATCCAAAATCTATGGATACTTCATCTTTTGAGAGCATTAATTTATTGTTTCCCAATACCGTAAACTCCTGTTCAACTAATAATTCGTTGACAAAATTTAGATTTATACTTCTCGGAACGCCCAATTTTACTTTGCGTACTGAAAAATTTGAATCTAAAGAAATGTACATATTGCCCACAAATGCAAAGTCAGCAGGATTTCTTGGCGAAAATCCTAAATTGACACATTTCATATTTTGAAATTGAAGTGTGTCCAAAATGACAAAACGGTAAAACGTTGGCGATAAATTAGAAATTGGGCTAATAAATTGGTTCGTCAAGATGCTAATATTGCTTTCATAAATATTAATATCTTCATATAACCGATTGATATAGGTTGAGATACCATTATTGTCAATGTATTGGTCTAAGCCAATTTTCTTTTCGCCTTTAATATATGCTTTTTCTTCTTTTGGGTTTTTTCTAAAAAAAACGTCGGCAACAGTTTCTTTTAGATATAGAGGTAAAGAAACATTGCCTGTGGTTTTTGAGGTATCGAGGTTATCAAAAATGAATTGAAAGTTTTTGAATGCCTTTTTGTTTTTGTAGTTGTCGTCAATATTATTCAGATTGAGTTGAATTTTTTCGTACTTCTCATACTGGTAAAAATCAAAACCTTCTTTACGGTTTTCGTCTCGATGAGCAATTACTTTTTTAATCAATACAACCGCAGGATTATCTTTATTTCGGTACTTATCTTTTTTAGCTTTCACCACAATTTCCCCTAAATTTTTAGATTGTGGAATCATTTTGAAGGAAATAGTTTGGCTTAATTCTTTTTTGAAATTTTTGATTTCAGTTTGGTATCCAACCGACGAAAACTGTATTTTGCTCGCTGATTTATCTTGAATTTCAAATGTGTAATTTCCGTTAATATCGGTTTGCACACCTTGTTTTGTGCCTAAAACTACGATATTGACAAACGGAATGGCTTCATTGGTTTTGCTATCAATGATTTTTCCTTTAATTTTTGTTTGTCCCACAACAGATACTATGCTACTAAAAGTTAATAGCATTATCATTAAAATATTGTTTTTGGGGAAGCAGTTAGTTATTATTTTGTATAGATATTTTTTCATGATTTTTTGTATTGAATACAAACCATCGGTTTAACCCATAGCTGTATACGACGAAAACAAATGTTCCCACCAATGTCCTGATAATTAGGTAATCCAGCGTTATCATTTTACTCAGTATCCAAACTCCCGAAGTATTCATCAGCGAATTTCCCACCGAAACAAGCCCATATTTGATGAATTGGTAGGACTGATTTTGAGATTTTGATTCTTTGAAAACCCAATTTCTGGATAATATAAATCCCGCAACTCCTCCGATGATATTACCTGTTACCGTTGCCAAAGCATAAGAAAATCCTAATGATTGTAATACCCAATAGGAAGTGCCAAAATCAATCAATGTTGCCAGTCCAGAAACTGGTACAAATCGCAAAAAAGGTCGGAGGAAATCGGACATGATTTTAAGGGAAAAAGATGATAATTTGTAAACATCCGTTTGCCCAAACTCCAGCGGCTATATCGTCCAACATTACACCCCAACCATTCGGATATTTTTCAAAGTATCTGATATTGAAAGGTTTAAAGATGTCAAATACTCGAAAAAGAAGAAATCCTATGGCTAAATTTTGCCAAGAAAATGCCACAAAACATACCGTCAAAAACATTCCAGCCACTTCGTCAATAACAATTTTGGAAGCATCTTCACCCCAATGATGTTCCATAACGCCCGACGACCACCTGCCAACAAATGTTGAAATTAGGGTTAATAAAACCAAAACCCATTGATAATGAACATCTTGTGTAAATTTTGCGATGATAGCAATGATTCCACAAGCCAACAATGCACCAAATGTTCCTGAGCCTTTTGGAATAAAACCTATTCCCAAAACGGAAGCGATAGCTTTATGTAAATACAGCATATTTTATAAAAGAAGGCTCTTCAATTTGGGTCGAGAGCCTTCTTGCTAACCAATTGCTTAAATTGTTACTTCCACTTCTTCATCTTGGTAATAATCAAGACCAAGATTTGTGATAAGTTCTTCACCCATCAAATAACGAAGCGTATTTTCCAATTTCTCCAATTGCTTAAATAAATCGTGGATAGGTTCTAATTCTGGTAATGTTTGTGGAGCTTTCCAATAGAATGATAGCCATTCTTGGATACCTGTCATGTTTGCTCTTTTGGCAAGGTCAAGGAATAATGCTAAATCTAAAACGATAGGAGCTGCCAAAATAGAATCACGACACAGGAAGTTTATCTTAATCTGCATTTGATAACCCATCCATCCAAAAATATCAATGTTATCCCAACCTTCTTTGTTGTCGCCAAGTGGTGGATAATATTCAATTCTTACTTTGTGGTGAATATCACCATATAATTCTGGATTGATTTCTGCATCTAAAATCCCATCTAAAACATTCCCTTTTGAAACCTCTTTCGTTTTGAAATTCTCAGGAGCATCTAACACTAAACCATCTCTATTTCCTAAGATATTTGTTGAAAACCAGCCTCTTACACCTAATGCTCTGGCTCTGAGTCCTGGAGCAACAATCGTTTTCATCAAGGTTTGTCCAGTTTTGAAATCCTTTCCTGCCATTGGTGTACCTGTCAATTTTGCTAATTCTTCCAAAGCAGGAATATCTAAACATAAATTTGGTGCACCCATCGCAAACGGAACATTTGCTTTCAAGGCAGCATAAGCATACATCATTGACGGAGCAATGTCTGGGTCGTTATTCAATAAACCTGCCTCAAAATTGGCTAAAGAAGCATGAACTTCTTTGGCTTCGTGGTAAATTTCGGTAGAACCACACCAAATCATTACTAAACGGTCGCAGTCGTTTTCAATTTTGAAATTATCAATATCTTCCAACAAAGCATTTACCAAATCTTGTTTTGTTGCACCCGTTTTCACGTGGTCACCGTCTAAGTTTCTTACATATCTTTTGTCAAAAACGGCTTTCATTGGTTTAATTTGTTCAAGTTCATCACGAACTTGGTCGATTAATCCCTTTTCCAAAACCCCTGCATTCATTGCGGCAAAGTACATATTATCTCCGTACACGTCCCAACCTCCAAAAACTAAATCGTTTAAATTAGCTAATGGCACAAAATCTTTAATTTTGGGATTTCTATTTTCAGTACGTTTCCCAATACGAATATTGGCAGTTTGTGTTAGTGAACCCGTTGGCTGAGAAAGTCCCTTGCGACTTGCCAAAACTCCTGCAACAAATGTTGTCGCCACAGCTCCCATTCCTGGCATTAAAATACCTAATTTACCTTTTGCTGGTTGAACAAAAATCTCCTTCATTCTAAGTTTGAGTTAATTACAGCGATAATCTTAAAAATCATATTGGCCTAAATGTCTCTAAAATTTTACCTCTGTAGATTGTGATAAAATAAAATATTCAGTAGAAAATTATTTACAGAACACTCAATTATTTTCTGGATTCATTTTGTTTGTAAATAATTTTCATTTGAAATTGGTTATAAATTGGACTACTAAAATGTCTTGTTGATGATGTCTAAACAAAAATATAAAACGAATGATTTAAACAAGTGATTAAATTGTGTAATTAAAAAAACACACTTGGAATGAGTGTGAAAACTTATAATCATCTGATTTAATCAATTGATTAAATATGGGTCAAAAAAATATTTACTCGGTATCGGCAGGTCCAAAAAGATAGTTTCCAATCATTTCTTTGATAATTTCTTTGTGGTTTGCCGCAAAAATATCGAAATCTTCATCAGTCATTCCCCAAATTTGAGTAGTCATAATTCTACTTTGAAAAATAAATTGAATATTAGACTTTAGTAACAGCATGATATGTACGGCACTAATATCTCTAATTTCTCCAGACTTGATGGCATCCAAAACCTGCTTTTCAAAAAAACTTTGATTCAAAACTTTTTTGATTGATAGTGTTTCTAAGAAACGTTCAGGGTTTCGAGTTAGTTCATTCAAAACAAAATTTGCCAATTTTGGATTGTTCTTAAACATTTCAAAATCATGGTCAATCAGTTTATTCAGTTTATTGCGTAAAGAAATCGGTTGATTAAAAATTTCTAAAATTCCTTTAAAAAATAGTTGAATCATATCCTCAAACACGCTACGAAACAATTTTTCTTTACTCCTGAAATAGTAATTCATTAAAGCACAGTTTAAATCTGCTTCTTTGGCAATATCACGAATAGTCGTTCCATCAAAGCCTTTTTCTAAAAAAACTTTGATTGCGGCTATTTTAATTTTTTCTTCAGCAGATTTATTTGAGCAATTCATATTCATTAATGGTTTCACAAAATTAGGAATACAAAATTACAAAACAAATTTTAAACAAGTATTTTAATCATTTGTTTAAAATTGTAGGATGGAATATTCATGGCTATATCCCCACTTATGCTTATTTCAAGGAATCAATAACCTTATAAAATCTATTTACCTCATGCTTAATTACCCAATCTATATTCGTTTGGGGTAATTCCTACTTCTTTTTTGAATAAACGGCTGAAATATGGTGGATTTTCAAAACCTAATTGATAGGCTGTTTCGGCAATGGTGTTATCACTGCTGAGTAATAGATTTTTGGCTTCGTCAATCAAATAAATATGGATATGTTCTAATGCCGTTTTGCCAGTTTCTTGCTTTAATAAATCACTTAAATATCGAGCAGACAAGTTCAATTCTCCAGCAATCGCATTGACACTTGGTAAGCCATGATGTTTTATTTTGCCTGTTTCAAAATAATCAGAGATTGTTTTATGAAATTTTGAAACGGTTGTTCCCGAAAGTGTATTTCTGTTCAAAAATTGGCGTTTGTAGAATCTTTGAGCATATTTTAGTATAGAATCTATATGAGTCAGAATAATATCTTTGGTAAATTCGTCTTGATTTTGTCGATATTCAAGTCCAATTTTGTCATATAATTCCCAAATAATTTGTTCTTCGGCAGGCGATAAGTGCAGGGCTTCATTGGTTTCATATTCAAAATAACCATATTTTTTAATTTCCTCGTGTTGCGGATGCCCTAAAAGGTAATCTTCATGAATATAAATGACAAAAGCTTTTTCGGCTAATTCTACATTACTTATTTCGATAACTTGTCGAGGTTTTATAAAAGACATAGAACCATTATCGTGGTCGTACCGTGTTTTACCATACATAAATGTCCCTGATTTTACCTTTTTTAGCGAAATCATGTAGAAATCCGTCGTGAATTTTTGCCCTCCCCAAGAACAAGTGGTTAATTCATGACACGTCAATAAACTAAGCATTGGATGTTCTGGTAAAGCATATCCGCTGGCTTGATGTAATGCAGTGATGGTTTTATAATGATTCATGGCATTGTATTTAAAATTGGATGGCTAATTTCCCAATGGTTCAGCTTTTGTCAATTTTAGTAAAGCGTTATGATTTTTAAAATCTTCATAACGCTTTTTGAGAACATCAATTTAAAATTCTTTGTTCACTTATTTTCCATGTGCTTTTACACTCACTTCTTTCCATGCTTCCCAAGTTGCTAACCTTTGTAGATAGGTTGCTTTAATGGCTGGATAACCTATTTTACCCAAAAGTAATCTAAATGGAGGTTCTGGAGCGTCAATGAACGTTAAAATGGCTTCAGTCGTTGCATCTGGAATTCCATAATGGTCTGGATTATAAGCGTTTTTGAATGCCGTTTTTAAATTATCATAGGCTCCAATTGATTGCGATTGTGCTGCTGACGCTCCTGCCCAATCTGTTTCGTAACCATTTGGTTCGATTAATGAAACCTTGATGCCAAACTCTTTTACTTCACTTGCTAAAGTTTCGGTTAAGCCTTCCACCGCAAATTTTGAAGCATTATAAAGCCCTAAGGTTGGGAAAGTAATATGTCCCAAAACACTCGAAACTTGAATGATATGACCGCTTTTTTGTTCACGCATAAAAGGAAGAACTGCTTGCGTTACCCACAATAAACCAAAGAAATTTACTTCCATTTGCTTACGTGCTTCTTCTTCGCTTGCTTCTTCAACTGCTCCAAATAAACCATAACCCGCATTATTGATGAGAATATCAAGTTTTCCGAAATGTGCGTGAGCTTTTGCCACTACCTCAAAAGATTGCTGACGATTGGTTACATCTAATTGAAGGGGTAAAACCTGATTGCCGAATTCACTAACTAAGTCATCTAAATCTGCTAAATTGCGGGCAGTTGCAGCTACTTTATCGCCACGTTGTAATAATGCTTTTGCCCAAATTTTCCCGAATCCACGAGAAGCTCCTGTAATTAAAATTGTCTTTGACATCTTATTTTTTGTTTAATTTGATGTTGCAAAATTACCGACAGTTATTCACTCAAGTCTTATACAAAATTCGGAAGTTGTGATACATTTTTACGAAAAGGACTTTTAAGTATTGGCTAAATGATAAAGGCTCTTATTTAAAAGAGCATATTTTCAATTTGTCGCTTTTATCAGTAATTACCTTTGTTTAATTCATATCTTTGTTTGAATTTTATAATTTTGAAATGGAAAAAATACATACATTAGAAGACCTTTACCGACACAAATTAGAGTTCGTTCCCGATTATATCAAAAAAGATGTTGGTCATTTCAATGTATTTAAAATTGAAGACTTTATTGGTACAACAGGTAAACCAATCCCGTATAGTCGGAAGGATTATTACAAAATTTCCTTAGTTATTGGTACCAATCGTTATCATTATGCCGATAAAACCATTGAAGTAAAACAAGCAGGTATTTCATTTGCAAACCCAATGATTCCTTATAAATTAGAAAGAATTGGAGAACATCAGGCGGGCTTCTTTTGTGTATTTACGGAGGATTTTCTGAATCAAATTCCTAATATTAAAGAGTATCTAATTTTTAAACCTGGGACATTCCCCATTTATGAATTAGATGCTGATAGTTTATTGGAATTTCAGCATATTTTCAATCAAATGCTCAATGAGTTAAATGTTGATTATGCCTACAAATATGACTTATTGAGGGCTTTGGTTCAACAAATTGTTCACAAAACAATGCGGCTAATTCCTAATGAATCGGTTCAAGAAAAAAGTCATTCTGCCAATAACAGAATAACCTCTTTATTTGTAGAATTGCTTGAAAGGCAGTTTCCGATTGAGTCCTCTCTTCAACAGATGAAACTCAGAATTCCGATGGATTTTGCCACGCATCTTTCCATTCATATCAATCATTTGAACCGAGCTTTGAAAAATGTAACGGGCAAAACAACCAGTCAATTAATTGCAGAACGTATTTTACAAGAAGCCAAAACTTTACTAAAGCATACTGATTGGAATATTGCCGAAATTGGATACAGTTTAGGTTTTGAAGACCCTTCTCATTTTACGTCATTTTTTAGACGTTCAGTACAAATGACCCCAAAAGTATTTAGAGGATAAGTAAATTTGAATTGTTTGATTTTTTATAGTTTCTGTTTCTTCAGAGCTACTTATTATTTTATTTATTTGTCGAATTTTGCATCAGATTTTAAACATCATTCAAACAACATTTTAAATAATAGTCATACAATGAAATATAATTATGTAGGTGAAACAGGACTTTTAGTTTCAGAACTTTGTTTAGGAACAATGACTTTTGGCGGTCAAGATGCTGGAATGTGGAGTAATATTGGAAATTTACAACAACAAGAAGTAAACGAACTTATCAAAGCTGCCGTTGATGCAGGAATCAACTTTATTGATACTGCCAATGTTTATTCTTACGGTCAATCAGAACAATTACTTGGACAATCATTAAAAGATTTACAAATTCCAAGAGATGAAGTCGTGATTGCTACAAAGGTTTTGGGTAGAATGGATGAAAATCCAAACAGTACAGGGCTTTCTCGTTATCATATTTTCAATTCAGTGGACGCAAGTTTAAAGCGTCTGCAAATGGATTATGTAGATATTTTGTATGTTCATGGTGTTGACCCAAGAACGTCGGTTGAGCAAATTGTTCGTTCATTAAATGATATTGTCAATACTGGAAAAGTGCGTTATGTAGCTATTTGTAATTGGCCTGCATGGATGGTTGTGGAAGCCCAAAACATCGCAAAATACAACGGTTGGCATAAATTTATCGGTTTGCAATATTATTATTCAGCCGTGAGCCGTGATATTGAGCATGAACTTGTGCCAATGGCTGCTCATCATAAATTGTCAATTTTCCCATGGAGTCCACTTGCAGGTGGTTTTTTAAGTGGTAAATACACTCGTGAACAATCGGCATCAGGTTCACGAAGAGATAATTTTGATTTTCCGCCAATCAACAAAGAAAAAGGGTATGATTTAGTTGAAGTTATGAGTGAAATAGCAACAACTCATCAGGCAACAGTTGCCTAAGTGGCTTTGGCATGGGTCAGACATCAATCGGGTGTTACCAGTACCATTATTGGAGCAAAAACGATTACACAATTAAATGATAATTTAGCCTCCATAAAAATTGAATTATCGCCCGAAGACTTAAAGAAAATTGACGAAGTAAGTCAGTTGCCACTTCAATATCCAGGTTGGATGGTAGCAAGACAAAGTGTGTATAGAAATTAGGAAAGAAGAGTACGCCAATAATTTCAAATCAAAAAACGCCCAAAAATATTTTTGGGCGTTTTTTGATTTGAAGGAGGGTTATTTTTATCGTTTTAATTTCTCAATGCCTGAGATGTGGGAAATATTACATAATAGAAGTATTTTTATTTATAATTTGAATATTTTAATAAATTTTTTCTTCCACCTTTGCGGTTGTAGTCTTTTTTTTAGACTTATAGGTATGAAGATTCTATTCGATGAATATTTTCTTAAACACTCAATCGTAAATTTTTGAAAAAACAGTTGCGTACTATGAATAATCAAAACTTGAAAAAAACAATCTATCTCTGTTTAAGTGTAGGATTTTTATTTTCTAACACTTCTTACAGTCAAAAAGATGAAACGTCTCTTAAAACCACTTACGAAAAAGATTTTCTGATTGGTACTGCCTTAGGAATCGAGCATATTTATGAAAAAGATGCCAAAGCCAATCAATTAATTAAACGAGAGTTCAACGCCATTACGCCTGAGAATATCATGAAATCTCAAATTATTCACCCAGAATTTAACCATTACAGTTTTGAAGCTTCTGATAAATTTGTTGAATTTGGGCAGAAAAATAAGATGTTTATCGTTGGTCATACCTTGGTTTGGCATTCTCAATTACCTGCTTTTGTGAGTAAAATCAATAGTGCTGATTCATTGCGGTTATTTATGACTGAACATATCAAAGCGGTTGCAGGTAGATATGCGGGTAAAATTAATAGTTGGGATGTTGTAAATGAGGCACTTGAAGAGGACGGAACGCTTCGTAAGTCGGTTTTTCTTAATAAATTAGGCGAAGGTTACATCAAAGAAGCATTCGATTTAGCCGCTAAAGCCGACCCCAAAGCCGAACTGTACTACAATGATTATAATATTGAACAACCTGCGAAACGAAAAGGAGCCATTGAACTCATTAAAAAACTCCAAGCGAGTGGCACTAAAATTAATGGCGTGGGCATACAAGGACATTGGAGTATCAATAGTGAAAACCTAAAAGATATAGAAGATGCCATCGTTGAGTTTTCTCAATTAGGCATAAAAGTCGCTTTTACCGAATTGGATTATACAGTTTTACCCAATCCTTGGGACTTGAAAGGAGCTGACGTAAATCAACGTTTTGAAGAAAACCCTAAGATGAATCCTTACAAAGAATCTTTGCCCGATTCTGTTCAAAATCGTCTTGCCGAGCGTTACGAAAATCTGTTCAAGGTATTCTTAAAACATAAAGATAAAATCAGTCGAGTAACTTTTTGGGGCGTTAATGATAGTCATTCTTGGCTAAACGGTTGGCCCATTAAAAACCGCACGAATTATCCATTATTATTTGATAGAGGATTTGAGCCTAAAAAAGCATATTTATCCATTATGAAACTCAAATCAAAACCCACTAATTAACATATCCCAACCCTAATAATTATGAATCAAACATCTCAAAAACTATCCGTTTTAGAAAAAATAGGTTATAGTCTTGGCGATTTAGCTGCCAATTTGATATTTCAAACATTGATGACTTTTTTGGCATATTTTTATACCGATGTCTATAAAATTCCCGCAGGAAAAGCCAGTTTAATCATCTTTACGGGCGGAATTATCGGAGCTTTTTTCAATGTTTTGATGGGGATTATTGCTGATAGAACTTCTACCCGTTGGGGAAAATTCCGCCCTTGGTTACTTTGGACATCCATTCCTTTTGGTGTAATTTCCTTGTTGGCTTTTTCAACGCCAGATTTCAGCGAAACAGGAAAAGTTGTTTATGCTTTAGTCACTTATTTATCATTGGTTTTGGTTTATTCAGCGAATAATCTGCCGTATTCTGCCCTAAGTGGTGTCATGACAGGCGATATGTCAGACCGAAATAGTTTATCTTCTTACCGATTTGTTGCCGTGATGGTGGCACAATTTATCATTCAATCTTTGCTTTTACCTTTGGCTCTTTCATTGGGTCATGGCGATAAAGCAGTTGGTTTTGAGAAAGTGATGTTTTTCTTTGCTATCGTTGGCGTTATTTGTTTTATCATTACTTTTCTAACGACTAAAGAACGTATTGTTCCGCCTGTTTCGGAGAAAAACAGTATTTCACAAGACCTTTCGGACTTAGTAAAAAACCGTCCTTGGGTCATTATGCTTTTGCTTACCATCTTAGTTTTCATTACTTTATCCTTGAAAGGCGGAATGTATATTTACTATTTCAAGTATTATTTGAATCCAGAAGCACAAGCGACATTTTTGGAAGGAATCGGTTTTAATCGCTTCATCGTTGGACTTAACGAAACTATCACAGGCTTAGGTTTAGGGAAATTTGAATGGCCAGAAGATGCTCCCACTTCCGCCAATAGTTTGTTTAATGCGGGTGGCATTATCTTTATGATTGTGGGCATTATGTTCTCAAAACCTTTAGCGGATAAATTCGGGAAACGTAATGTTTTCGGGATTTTCCTCACGCTTTCGGCTTTGTGTTTAATCATGTTCAATTTCTACGATAAAAATTCCATCGGTATCGTTTTCATCACGCAAATTTTACACGGATTTACGTATGGCGTAACGATTCCGCTACTCTGGGCAATGATTGCCGATGTGGCTGATTATAGCGAATGGAAAAATAATCGTCGGGCAACTGCTATTATTTTCTCAGCAATGATTTTTGGTTTAAAAGCAGGTTTGAGTATTGGAGGAGCAATTGGAGCGGCTTTATTATCCAATTATGGTTATGTGGCAGAACAAGCCAATCAAACCGTTGAAGCGGTTTCGGGAATCAAAATGGCAGTAAGTATTTATCCAGGAATCATTTTTATTTCAGGGGCAATTTTAGTGATTTGGTACGAAATTGACAAAGCAATGGAATTGAAACTTGAAAGAGAATTGAAAGAAAGAAGAGGGTAGAGGACTTCCCGAAAGTTATTTACCCACAATGGATATTGTTTCGGGAAGTTGAAATAACATATAAAATAGTGTATTTAGAAATTAATTATTATAAAAAATGCCAGAAGCAAGCGTAGAACACATTGATTTTCAAGATTTAAACAGTCGAGCCATTTCACAACCGCTCGTAAAACATATTTATACGGCTGACCCATCAGCCCATGTTTTTGATGGTAAAATTTATATTTATCCTTCGCACGACATTGAAGCTGGAATTCCTTTCGATGATTTAGGAAGTCATTTTGCGATGGAAGATTACCACGTCATTTCAATGGATTCTGTTGATAGTGAAGCAGTTGATAATGGGGTGGCACTGCACGTGAGAGACGTTGCATGGGCAGAACGCCAGATGTGGGCTCCTGATGCGGCTCATAAAGACGGAAAATATTACTTGTATTTCCCTGCGAAAAAGGCTGATGACATTTTCCAAATTGGGGTAGCGGTGGGAGATTCCCCGATTGGTCCTTTCAAAGCAGAGCCTTTGGCAATTGAAGGGAGTTATTCGATTGACCCTGCGGTATTTGAGGATAAAGACGGTTCTTATTATATGTATTTTGGTGGACTTTGGGGCGGACAGCTTCAGCGTTATCGTAATAATATTTATTCAGAAAATAATCAAGAACCTGAACCAAACCAATCAGCACTTTGTCCTTTGGTGGCAAAATTGACAGACGATATGCTTCAATTTGCTGAAGAGCCAAAAGCAATTTTAATTTTGGACGAAAACGGCAATGAACTTTTAGCAGGAGATAACGACCGTCGTTTTTTTGAGGCTTCGTGGATGCACTTTTATGAAGGCAAATATTATTTCTCGTACTCAACGGGTGATACGCATTTTCTTTGCTACGCCACAGGCAATAATCCCTATGGGCCATTCACGTATCAAGGACGGATTATGAATCCTGTTGTTGGTTGGACGACGCATCATTCCATTTGTGAGGTATCAGGAAAATGGTATTTATTCTATCACGATTCAAGTCTTTCGGAAGGCGTAACTCACTTGCGTAGCATCAAAGTGACTGAAATTCAATATGATGCCAATGGAAAAATACAAACTATTGAGCCGTATCGTTAGAATGATTTATAAAATAATGTGTTTTGAATTCTATGTTGTTTGAGTATAACATTAGAAATTGGCGAATAACCGACTCAAAAAGTTGGTTATTCTGTTTTATAAGAATTTTACTTAACCTTTGCTTAACTCAGCCATGAGATTATTTAAACTATTACTACTTTTTTGCATTACCAATTGCTTCGCCAGCGTGGCACAAATCCGACTGCCAAAACTTATTTCTGATAACATGGTTTTGCAACGTGACCAATCAATTAAAATTTGGGGTTGGGCTTCGCCAAAAGAAAAAATCACGCTTATTCTCAATCAAAAAAACTTTAAGACCATCACTTCCGAGAATGGAAAATGGGAAATTATTTTGCCTGCCCAATCGGCAGGAACAGGTTTTCAGATGGTTTTGAAAGGGAAAAATGAAATAATTCTCAAAAATATTGCCTTCGGAGATGTTTGGCTTTGTAGCGGACAGAGTAACATGACAATTACGATGGAACGAATAAAAGAGCGTTTCCCTGAAGATATTTCTTCGGCAAATTTTCCTGCCATTCGCTATTTTTTTGTGCCAACACTTACCGACCTTAATACCTCAAAGGATGATTTCCCTCAAGGCGAATGGAAAACGGCAACCGCCAATAATATTCTTTCGATTGGTGCAATTTCGTACTTTTTTGCCCATGACCTTTACCAAAAATATCAAGTACCTATTGGTATGATTAATAGTTCGGTAGGAGGCACCCCGATTGAGGCTTGGATTAGTGAAGAAGGCTTTAAAAAAATGGATGATTATCAGAAAATTATTAGTCAGAATAAAGATACCAGTTATGTGAATTCCTTGAATCGTCGTCTTGCATCAACTCCCAGTAATCGACCAATCATAAAAGATTTAGGAATTGTTGAACATTGGGAAAGTCCTGATTATCAGGAAAAAGGTTGGAGAAATTTCAATATTCCAGGCTATTGGGAAGACCAAGGGTTGAAGGATTTAAACGGAGTAGTTTGGTTCAGAAGAGAATTTGAAGTATCTAAAAATTGGCTTGGGAAATCGGTAAAACTCTATATGGGAAGAATTGTAGATGCTGATGAAATGTATGTAAATGGTAAAAAAATTGGCAATATCACGTATCAATATCCACCAAGACGTTATGAAATCCCTGCTGATTTGCTCAAAG
The DNA here is from genome assembly GCF_034931005.1 of Arcicella sp. LKC2W. NCBI lineage: Bacteria > Pseudomonadati > Bacteroidota > Cytophagia > Cytophagales > Flectobacillaceae > Arcicella > Arcicella sp. LKC2W. The sequence continues at coordinate 111,305 of NZ_JAYGIN010000018.1, read as the reverse complement.
AAGGGAAAAATACCTTTGTCATTCGGGTAACGAATACAATAGGGAAAGGAGGTTTTATTACAGATAAACCTTATTACATGACCGCCAATGGAGATGAAATTGACTTAAAAGGAACTTGGAAATATAAGGTGGGAGAGGTGTTTCAACCCACAAATTTGAGTGGAACGAATGGTTTGGTAAAACAAAATCAACCAACGGCACTGTATAATGCTATGATTGCCCCCGTTTTACCGATGAAAGTAAAAGGTTTTTTATGGTATCAAGGAGAAAGTAATACGGCTTTTCCTGAAAAATATGATGGCTTTATCACAACCTTAATTACGAATTGGAGAAATCTTTGGAAAGACGAAAAATTGCCATTTTTTGTGGTGCAATTGGCTAATTATCAGGATGTAAACTATACCCCAATGGAGAGCAATTGGGCAAGAATGAGGGAAGCACAAAATAAAGCATTGACCCTCCCCAACACAGCCGTCACAACTACCATAGATTTAGGAGAATGGAACGATATTCACCCATTAAACAAAAAAGATATAGGAAAACGCTTGGCTCTTTCTGCTCAAAATATTGCCTATAATGAGAAATCTATTGTTCATTCTGGACCTTCTTTGAAAAGTCAAGTATTTGAAAATGATAAGGTTATATTGACTTTCGATAATGTAGGTGAAGGAATTGTTTCAAAAGATGGAGAAGAATTGCGGTGGTTTTCCATTGCTGATTATGACAAGAAATTTGTTTGGGCGAAAGCACATATTATTGGAAAAGATAAAATTGAATTATGGAATGAAACTGTGAAAACACCAAAATATGTTCGGTATGCTTGGCAGGATAATCCAGAAGGTCTAAACTTCTATAATTCAGCAAATTTACCTGCTTCGCCGTTCAGAACTGACAGTGAAAATTTAGATGATGCAAAGTCTTGGAAAGGTAAAAAATGTTCGGTCGTGCTGACTTACGATGATGCCCTCAATGTTCATCTTGATAATGTAATTCCTGTGTTAGATTCCTTGAATTTGAAAGGGACTTTTTATCTAACTGCTTCGTCGGATGCAGGAACAAAAAGAATAATTGATTGGCGAAAAGCTGCTTCTAATGGACACGAGTTGGGTAATCATACGCTTTATCACCCTTGCGATGCTACCAGAGAAGGCATGAGTTGGGTGAAGCCAGAGTATGATTTAAGTAAATACAGTTTGAGGAAAATTCAAGATGAAATCAAAATGTGCAATACTTATTTAAACGCTATTGATGGAAAAAATAAACGCACTTTTGCCTTCACTTGCGGACATAAAAAAGTGATTGAAGGAGAATTTATCCAATCTCTCGCCAGTGAATTTATAGCCGCACGTGCCGTGAGAAGTCAAATGCACTCTTTTGAAGAGCAAAATCTCTTGGATATGGACTGTTACAGCATGGAAGGAACATCAGGCGAAAAGATGATTGAATTGGTTAAAGAAGCTCAAAAGTCGGGTAAATTATTGGTGTTTTTGTTTCATGGTGTGGGTGGCGAACATGGGCTTAATGTTTCCAAAGAAGCTCACAGTCAATTAGTTCACTATTTAAAAGAACATGAAAGCGAAATTTATATTGACACGATGCTCAATATCGCCGAACATATTGAACGATTAAAGAAATAGGAAATGTGCAGTGCTTAAGTAAGTAATGAGACAAAATAAAACATGATTTTAAAATCCCACAAGCTATTGATTATCAGGCTTATGATAATCGTAATTCTTAATTCGTCATTATACTTTCTTAGTTAGATTATCGCCAATAATTTTTTTATCATCTCTAATAAATCTCTGTGTTTAATAAGTTTTTTCAACTTTATATTCAGTATAATGGTTATTATTTTAAACAATTAATTTAAAATAATAACCATTATGCTGATTTTTTTTATCTTTGTATTAGAATTTAATCACATAATTTCGTGTATAGAGAAAAAATTAAAGAACTGGCTGCATGGAAATTAAAGCCAAATAGAAAACCACTTATCTTGAACGGAGCAAGACAAGTAGGAAAGTCGTGGTTGGTGCAAAAATTTGGAGAAGAATTTTTTGAGAAGAAAGTCATTACCATAAATTTTGAGAAAAGGAGAGATTTACATATCATTTTCAAAACGAATTTTGATGTTAATCGAATTTTATTTGAATTGGAATTTGCTTTAGGACTAAAAATAGATGTGGGAAATGACCTTCTTTTTTTTGATGAAATTCAAGCTTGTTCTGAGGCGTTGGGAAGTCTGCGATATTTTTATGAAGACAAACAAGCATTACATCTAATTGCAGCGGGTTCATTATTAGATTTTGAATTTAGAAATCAGCCTTTTCCAGTTGGTAGGGTAGATGTGATGAATTTGCATCCGATGACTTTTTATGAATTTTTATTGGCAAGAAAAAAAGAAACAATTGCCCATGTTTTGAATGAAAAACCAAGTGTTTTACCAGAAATAGCAAGCACAATTTTGAATGAAGAAATTAATAATTATTTCATCGTAGGAGGTATGCCCGAATGTGTTCAGCATTTTATTGAAAATCAGGATTTTTTGGGTGTTCAAGAAATACAGAATAATTTGCTATATTCTTATGAACAAGATTTTAAGAAATATAAACCAATGGTTGATGGTGATGCACTGAACGATATTTTAGAAAAAAGTGCCTTATTGATAAGCAATCAAATCATTTATACACATTTATCTGACCGTTTTTCGAGTCCAACTATCAAAAAAGGCGTTGAAGTTTTACGCACAGCGAGGTTACTAAATTCAGTTCAAAATATTTCTATTGCAGGTTTGCCACTTACGCCATCAGGAAAACAATTCAAATTATACCATCTTGACATTGGACTTTTATTGAGAAAAAGTAATTTGTCGTTTCAAGATGTTTATTTAAAAAAGAATCTCACGGCTGCTTTTAATGGAATGTTAGCAGAGCAATTTGTGGCTCAACAAATCATTGCTTCACAAAAAGAAGTGTTAAATTATTGGGCAAGAACAAGCCCTGGAAGTAGTGCAGAAGTAGATTTTGTGATTGTCCGTGATGGAAAAATTATTCCAATTGAGGTAAAATCTGGTAAAAATGGTTCTTTGAAGAGTTTACATTATTTATTAGAACATAATTTACATATTGATTCTGCCATTATTTTCTCAAATGCACCATTGGGAGTTCAGGGGAAACTAAACTTTATCCCCATTTATTGGGCAGGCAGATTGAGATTTCCCCTGAATGAGTAAATGAATATTACTGAAAGCTGATTTTTTTCTGCCAACCTTCATACCCTTTTTGTACAATTTGATTGGTAAAATCAGGCAAAATTTCTTCGGTCTGACGTTGATTTATGGCTTGTAGCTGTTCAATACTTTCATAAACGCCACTTTTTAACCCCGATAAATACGCTGCACCCAGTGCCGAAACGTCTGCATTTTGTTGTTTTTTGAGGGACAATCCCAATAAATCAACTAAAAACTTGATGACAAATTCATTGCGAGTCATGCCACCATTCACAGAAATTGACTTCAAAGGTGCTTGCATATCTTGTCCCATTGCGGTAACTACATCTTTTATTTGATACGGAATACTTTCCAATGCCGCCCGAACAATATGATTTTTAGTTGTGCCAAAAGTCAACCCTTCAAGAGACGCTTTTCGGTTCATTTGCCAATGTGGCCCCCCCAAACCGCTAAAGGCAGGAATTAAATAAACACCTGCATTATCCGCTACTGCATTTGCCATTTCAGCCGTTTCAGCAGGATTTTTGAAAAGATTTAATTCATTTTTTAACCATTCAATCGTTGAACCACACGAAACAATTGCTCCTTCCAAAGCATAATCAACACGGTTTTCGGTACTCCAACAAATAGTCGTCAACATTCCATTTAACGAAGTCACAGGTTTTGAGCCAATATTCATCATTATTGAACTACCTGTTCCCAAAGTTACTTTTGCAGTTCCTTGTTCAAAACACCCTTCTCCAAAAGTAGCCGCATGAGAATCACCGATTAATGAAGTTATTTTGAGGGTATGGTACACAGATGACGCAGATGTTCCAACACAGATTTTCTTAGATTTTTTTTCCTCTATCTGTGAAAATCTGTGCAGCGAAGCATCTGCGTCATCTGCGTTCCATAAACCCCACAATCCGAAATCCGATGACGAAGGGCAAACTTCGGGTAGATTTAGGTTTTCTAATCCCCAAAGTTTTAAAATTTCATCGTCCCAAGTTAAAGTATGAATATTGAAAAATAATGTTCTTGAAGCATTGGTATAATCTGTTTTGAACGATTTTCCATTGGTCATTTTGTACAAAACCCAACAATCAATCGTCCCGAAAAATATTTCACCTGCTACAACTTTCGCTTTTAAATCTGCATCGTTTTGGAGAAGCCAAAGCAATTTTGTTCCCGAAAAATAGGGGTCAATAATTAAACCTGTTTTTTCTTTGATTAATGGTTCTTGACCCTTGGATTTTAAGTCTTCACAAATAGAAATGGAACGTTTGCAAGCCCATACAACGGCAGGACTTTGGGCGTTTCCTGATTTATCCCAAAGTACAAAAGTTTCTCGTTGATTACTGATTCCGCAAGAGGTAATGTCTTGAATATCAAACCCTTGATTCGTAAAATTCACAAGGCATTCTTGTACAGAATCTAACAAATTTTGATAAACTCCTTCGGGGTCTTGCTCCACAAAACCATTATCGAAATGATTAGTTTTTAAATCAACGCAACCTTTGGCAACAGCTTTTGCTTCATTGTCAAAAATCAATGTTTTGGTACTGCTTGTTCCTTGGTCTATGGCTAAAACGAATTTCATATTTAATTTTAATGATATGCAATTATGTAAATTTGGAGGGTTAGGGGTTATGTAAAAAGTATGATGTATTAAGTCCTAAGCATATAAGCCAAAATAAATACGAAATTTTATTTTCTAAATACTTAATACTTCGGACTTAATACAAAACCCCTAAATCCTAAAACTCTTATTTATTTAAAATCTCTTTGTAACTAACTAATTTAATGCCTTTTTTAAGGATTGCTTCTTTTACTTTTTCGTTCGTAAAAATGGTTGTGACATCTTGTCTTCCTTGGGCAACGTCTTCATAACCGATATGAGAAATGGCTTTTAATTCGTCATTATCAAGTCCTGGATGTTCTACAAAAACGTAGTTTTTACCATGTTCTAATTTATCCAACATCGCAATAAATCCTTGAATTCTTTCTTCGATAGTTTTATTGTTGAAATCAAAACCAACGTAAGCAATGTCGTTATCTTTCTGAGAATCAACATCAACCATTTTTAAATTATAAGATTTTGCCACTCGTCGAGCCATATCTTTTACTTCCGCAGTAAAACCTGTACTGCCCATGTGTCCAGAAATATGGCTTAGGCGAGGAATATATTTCAGAGCTAACTCAATTTGTGCTTTCAGTTCTTTTTCAATGTCTTCCATTTTCCAATCGTTGTCAATAACTGCTTGTTTCGGATAATTAGGATTATGAAAAAGCATTGGATAAAAATAGCCATCTTTATTTCTCAAACTCGGTGCATCCGTCAAAGGTCGCCATTTAATATTATCCCATTCGCTTGTGATGGCAAAATGCAACCCAACGTCCACTTTTGGTGTTTGAGCTAATAATTTTACAGCTTCTGGAAACCACGGTGAAGGAGCAATTACCTCAATCGAAGTTTCGATTCCTTCTGTAAATGACTTGATAAGTGCCTCATTTCCAGAATGTGAATAACCCATGTCGTCTCCTCTGATAATCAATTTTGCAGGATTGGAAACATTGTTCACCAAAACACCTTTTGAAATAAAACGTTTTGCCTTTTGGTTAAAAATATTTTGGAAATCTACATTCATATAATCGCCATCAAAAGTACAAACGATGGTTTCAGTATGTGGACTTTCGATGTAACGGAGTGTCAATTCCAACGTTTTAGCATCTTTCCAAGTATAGCTTGCTGCCACTTTGAAACGGGGCAATCCAACTCTATTGGCTCTGCCACGTTCCACTAAATAAGGCCCAAATTTTGTGGTTTCACCTAATTCCCATTTTCCTGCTCCAAAAGCAATTATATGAGTTGTTGAATCAGTTTTTAAATTCAATACACACGTTTCATTTTTAAAATCAAACGTAATATTTTCAAAACTTCTGTTACTCGAAATAATCCCGAAGGTTTTTCCAGAAACTTTTGATTCTGATTCGGTAAGAATATTTTTACTTGGTATTGCTAAGGTTAAACTTGCTTCTTTTGCCTTTAAGTTTGATAACAAAGCGTTATTGGCAGGCAATTTTTTAGGTTGAAAAGCAGGTAAAAGGTATTTCCAAATTAAGTTGATTTCACCCTGCATATCGGTAGTTTCAGCAGTTACGGCAATTACTACGTCTTTTTCGGGCAAAACAATTACATACTGACCGTTGGCTCCATCAGCACGGAAACCGTTATTTCTACAACGCCACATTTGATAGCAATAGCCTTGTAACCAGTCACTTGAGTCTTTTTTGGTTTGAGGAGCATCAGGATTTTGCATGATTTTCATACTTGATGCTTCTTCAATCCATGAAGCAGGTAAAATTTGTTTACCGTTCCAAATACCTTTTTGCAGAAATAACTGTCCAAACTTTGCCATATCTTCGGTTTTGAGTCGCAAACCCCAACCGCCTGTATTGATACCTTTAGGGTCAACTTCCCAATCCATACCCGAAATTCCCAAAGGCTCAAATAATCGTGGTTTTAGGTAATCAATAACTTTTTGTCCCGTTACTTTTTGCACAATTGCCGATAACATATACGTTGCGGGCGAGTTATACAAAAACTTTGTACCAGGTTTATAAGCAATAGGCGTATTCAAAAAGCCTTTTACCCAATTGTCGGTTGTGGCAATAATAGCAGAATTTTCTTTTTCATGCCCAACACTCATGCTCAATAAATCTTTGATTTTTAATTCCGCCAAATTTGGACTCACCTTAGCAGGCAAATCTTCAGGAAAAAAAGAAATTACTTTGTCATCAACTGTAAGTTTTTTCTCAGCAACTGCAAAACCAATTGCGGTAGCCGTAAAGCTTTTACTCGTTGAATAAAGGGTATGTTTTAAATCAGCACGGTACGGATTCCACCAACTTTCAGCGACCACTTTTCCATGTCGCACAATCATAAAACTATGCAGTTCGTGCTTACTTTTTGAAACCGCCTCAATAAAATTATTGATAGCTTCGGAAGAAATACCTTCGGCTTCGGGCGTGCTTCGTGGAAGTGAATTATTTTTTTGAGCGAATATTTCAACGCTCAAAAAAAGGAGAATTAACAGTTTTTTCATTAGTATTTAGGATAAATTTTGTAACAAGATTGTTTTAAAACAAATGTAAGAATTTGACCTAAAATACTAACCTGTTTTAATCCTGCTTACTATTCTGTTTATCAATAATTACAGCAACTAAAATCACTAATCCCTTTACCACTTGTTGCCAAAATGGCGATACATCAAGCAAAACTAAGCCGTTGTTCAAAACACCAATAATAACTGCTCCTAAAACCGTTCCCATGATTGTTCCTTTGCCTCCCGAAAGTGATGTTCCACCAATAACAACGGCAGCAATGGCATCTAATTCGTAACTAATTCCTGCGTTTGGTTGGGCAGAATCCAAGCGAGAAGTTACCAAAATCCCACCAACTGCTGCCAACATTCCTGCCACAGAATAAACAAATATTTTAACTTGATTGATGTTAATTCCTGATAATCTTGCGGCATTTTCATTGCCTCCAATGGCGTAAATATAACGTCCCAAGCGTGTTTTTTGAGTCATTAAAACGGCAACTAAAATCACTAAACCAGATATCCAAACAGGTACGGGAATGCCCAAAAGCCAACCTGTGCCAAAGAAAGCGAAGTTTTCGCCTAATTCTGAAATAGGGAAACCTTCAGTGTAAAGCATCGTCAAACCACGAGCGATTGTGAGCATGGCGAGCGTTGCTACAAATGGTGGAATTTTGAAACGAGTAATGGTAAAACCACTAAAAAATCCTGATACCGAGCCAACGATTAAGCCTGATAAAATTGCTCCCAATAAAGAAAAACCGATGAATAAATTAAGGGCAGGAATGGAAATGCCATTTTTAAGTAAACCTGCGGTAACAGCTCCACTAATTGCCAAAATTGAGCCTACTGAAAGGTCTATTCCTGCGGTGAGAACGACCAACGTCATGCCCACAGAAATAACAATATTGACTGAAATCTGACGTAAAACATTCCACCCATTATTGACTGTCAAGAATTTATCTGACAAAAAACTTATCAAAACGCACAAGATAAATAATGCGATAAGTGACTGGAATTGAGCTATTTTAGAGCGAAATGACATATTTTTAGTGATGAGTTAAATGTAGCACGGGAATCTTTCCCGTGAAGCGGAGTCCAATTTGTTTGTAGGCTTCACGGGAAAGATTCCAGTGCTACGTTAAAATTGCTGCTTTCAAAATTTTATCTTCTGTGGCATCTTCTTTACGCATTTCTGCGGTGATTTTTCCTTCCGCCATGACTAAAATACGGTCAGCTAATAACATGATTTCGGGTAATTCAGAAGACACGACAATAATTCCCAAACCTTCATCTGCTAACTGAATAATGGTTTTGTAAATTTGATTTTTTGCTCCAATATCAACGCCTCTTGTGGGTTCGTCCAACAGTAAAATTTGTGGTTTGGTCGCTAACCATTTGGCTATTACAATTTTTTGTTGATTGCCACCGCTTAAATTTTGCACTAATTGTTCTTGACTTGAAGTCTTGATATTCAGCGTTTTAATGTAATTTTCGGTGAGATTTTCTTCGGCTTTTTCATCGACAAATAAACCTTTTTCCAATTCTTTTAAGGTAGTAATCGATAAATTTTCTCTCACAGACATTCCCAAAACCAATCCTTCGTGCTTGCGGTCTTCGGTTACAAACGCTAAACCTGCATTGATGGCATCGGAAGGTTTTTTGAATTGACAATCGTTTCCGTTTATTGAAATTTTACCTTCAATATTTTGTGGGTGTAAGCCAAAAAGTGTTTCAAATAATTCTGTTCTTCCCGCTCCCATTAAGCCACAAATTCCTAAAATTTCTCCTTTTTTAAGATGAAAATTAATGTCGTTGAGTATTGAATCCTTATTTTTCTGTGTTGATTTTAGAGACAAGTTTTCGACTTTCAATAAATTGTTTTCTGAGAAATCAGGAACGGCTCTTTGCATCATTTTGATTTCCCGACCAACCATTTTGGCAATCAGTTCATCATGTGTCATGTCTTTCAATTCTCCCGAATCAATACTTTTTCCATCCCGAAGAATGACATAATTATGAGCTATTTTACGAAGTTCATCTAATTTGTGAGAAATATAAATGATGGTTTTTCCAGAAATTAATAAGTCGTTTATAATGCTAAAAAGTACCTCAACTTCCGAATCTGAAATGGCGGAAGTGGGTTCGTCCATGATAATTACCTCAGAATCAAGCAATAAGGCTTTGGCAATTTCTATAATTTGTTGTTGTCCAATTTTAAGGTCGGCAACTAAGGTTTCTGGATTAAGTGATAATTTAAGGGTATTTAGCAACTCAGAAGTTTTAGCGTACATGGCTTTTTTATCCAATACGCCCCAAGAATTTGTTATTTCACGCCCGAGAAAAATATTCTCTTGAATGCTCAAATACGGAATCAGATTTAATTCTTGGTGAATAATAGCAATTCCAGCATTTTGAGCATCTTTTGTATTGGCAAAATGAACAGACTCGTTTTTATAGATAATTTGTCCTTCGTAGTCGGTATAAACCCCTGACAAAATTTTCATCAGAGTTGATTTCCCCGCTCCATTTTCACCTAACACAGCGGTAACTTTTCCTTTTGCAAAGGCAAGATTGACATTTTCAAGTGCCGCAACACCAGAGAAACGTTTGGTTATATTTTGGACTTGTAAAATCACGTTTTTTTGAATGATGAGTTATAAATGATATTTTTTAGCACTTCCCGAAAGTTTCTTCTACTTTCGGGAAGTTGAATCCTATTGAGAACTTCCCGAAAGTGAAAGAACTTTCGGGAAGTGTAATCGCATTTATTTATCACTTAAAAAAACTGGAATTACCTCTATCTCATTCAATTTCAAGTGTTTCTGATTCAATTCTATTGCTCCAATCAAACTAATTTGACTCCCAAGCGTGGCCTTTTTCTTCAAATCAGGCACAACTTTATTGCGAATAATTTCATTTAATTCTGAGGAAACATTGTTGAAATCCATCGTATTTTCAAAAGTTGTCATCGTAATGATTCCAGAAGCATCTCTAACAGCATTGCCAAAAATAAACTCTGTTGCTACCGAATATGGTTTTCCATCTACTTCAATATCAATGGTGTTTTCGTTAATTTTAGTAACTTTCCCCGTTGCTTTTACCAAAAAATAACGAATATTTCCGATGCCCAACGAATGTGCATATTGCTTAAATGTTTCCTCTGGATTTGTTTTTAATTTATTCGTTAATTCATTGATTTCTATGGATTTATCGACATTTTTTAGTATTTTATCTTGGTAAAAACTATTTGCATATACTTTTGCATCCAAAGTATTTTTGCCATTGCCTTTCTTAACTTCATCTAATTTTTTGAAATACACAGAATTATAAGCGACAACGCCCAAAATCAATAATCCAAGTCCATTTTTTAGTATCTTATTCATAGTCGGCGATGTTTTTTTGTGAAACTAATTCAACGGCTACGGGCATTTTTTTAGGAAAATCTCGTTTACCTTTAAAATATTCGTCGGCAAAAATAGCCGCAGTTTGTGCCATCAATTTTGGAAACTGCAAACACGTCGCTGAAATCTTTTTGCTTTTGATTGAACTCAAAACATCATCTGCACCATCAAAACCAAAAACCTTTACTTGATTGGCTTTTCCAGAAGAAATTAAGGCTTGAAATGCCCCCATTGCCATCGCATCGTTACCACAAAAAACCGCTGTAATATCTGGATGTGCCTGTAAAATCGACTCCATTACTTCCAAACCTTTATTGCGGTCAAAATCGGCACTTTGTTGAGCAACCATTTTCAAATCGGGAAATTTATCAACTACCGAATGAAAACCTTTTGAACGATTCCAAGTATTATTATCGCCCACCAAACCGAGTAATTCCACGTATTTGCCTTTTTTATTCATGGTTTCTACAAAATACTTCCCGATAGAAACACAACCAGAATAATTATCTGAAAGAATTTGTGAAGTTGCTGCATCGGCAGAATTCACTTCTCGGTCAATACAAAATACTGCTACACCTGCTTCTTTCGCCTTTTTTACATTCACAACTGAACCATCGGCATCGGTAGGGTTGAACAAAACGGCATCATAACCAGAAGCTATGGCATTATCAAAATGGTCAGTTTCGAGAGCCGTATTATTCTGAGAGTCAAATATTTTGGCTTCATACCCCAATTCTTTTGCCTTTGCCGAAGCCGCCTCTGCCAACACCACAAACCAAGGATTATTGAGCGTTGAAATAATCACCGCCACTTTTTTGGGAGAAGTATCAGTTGTTTTGGGCTGACACCCGAAAACCAATAAAATTAAAAAGAGATAGTTTTTCATGTCATTTACGAATTTCGGTTATGCGTAAGGCAATATAAGGTTTCAAGGGCAATCTCACCTGTTTTAAATCTTTGTCATAAAGACGATAATCATTCACTTCTCCAACTTCAAAAATGGTTGGAACTGCTTTTATCGTCATGTCCCAAGTATCAATAATTTCTACTTTATAGCGATTTCCTTTTTTGGGTTTTTCAAAATTGGCATTTTTATTAGGCAAATTAAATAGCCATTTTTCATTAATTTCCTTACCAAAATAGATGAAATAAATCCCTTTTCCTGTGGTCGCTATTTTGCTATCTCTGCTAATATCAGCTTGTTCGATTGGGGCGTTTGCAGCTTCTAAAATGTTACGAATAAAACCGATTCGCTTCCAACTTGTGCCTTTAAATTCGCCTCCTTTTGCCCAAAATATGGTGTCTCGGAGGTCTTTTAACATATATGATTCGCCGTGCGTAACATACGTTCCTCCGATTAATCCCATCCAAATCAGATGATTCATTTCTTCGCCACTGTAACGCCCCCAACGTTGGCTAAGATTACCTTCGTAGCCAACTTCATCAAAAATGGTCGGTTTATTGTAAATATTTCGCACAATTGAAGCGGCTCCATAATTCATCACTGGGGCTTCATCTTGGATTGAAACGTGCGTAAATTCTGGTCGCCAATAGTCAAAATACTTGCCTGTACTACCATGAATTGAACATAAATGTTGGTACGGGTCATTTTTAATGACTGCTTTTGTCAATGTAATCCAGTCGGCATCAGTTTTACTTTTTACATAATCATACTCATTTGCCATCGACCACCAAACATTTCTAAAAGACGATAGTCGAGCCGTTAAATACTTGATATATTGCAAATTAGCCTCCATAGGCATTTCGTCAAAACCCCAACGTCCTTTGTCATAAGGATGAAAAATAATTAAATCGGCTTCAATTCCCAAGCCTTTCAAATCATCAATTCGTTTTTCTAAATGCTGAAAAAAGGCAGGATTAAATTGCGTAAAATCCCAAATTTTAGTTTCCTTTCCTAACGAATCTTTCTTCGTTGATTTAATGAGATACGGATAAAGCGTAGGTTCTTCTTTTACTAAATCATAATTTTTAGGAAAAACGCCCATTCTGATTTTATTAAAACCTGTGTTTTTCAAGGTTTTAAGGGTCATTTCTTGAACATCATTGGTCATGTGCGTCCAAGCATAAGCGGTTGTTCCAAACGGAAAATATTGTTTGCCGTCAGCATATTTAAAATTATAAACATCGCTAACTTTCACCATGCCATGATTGTTACTTTCTGCTTTTATACATTCAAATTCCCCCTTTTTATTGTTTAATTCGGCAATATTACTTTGGGTTGAATATTTCCAAATACCCATTTTGGAAGGCATAAATCTGATTATGAAAGTGGTATTCCCATCATAAAAACCTTGCACAGAAATAGTAGTATCTTTACCTGTAAAAGTCGCAGAAATATTGACTTCTGAGAAATTATTTTTACTTGATTTATGCTCGAATTTGGCTTCAAATCTATCCCATTGCTCAATTTTTGACTGTGCAAAAGCATCCAATATGAAGAATGTTAGGAAGAATCCTACCTGAAAATACTTGATGTGTTTTTTCATTGATTCATCAATTTCAATGCCTCTTTCGCAATGCCTACTCCTGTGATGTCATAATGATTAAAAATCTCATTCTGAGAACCCGTAACAGTGTATTCATCAGGTATTCCCATGATTTTGAATGAGTTACGAAAACTATTTTGCATTAAATATGATGCAACTGCTTCACCCAAACCACCATTTATCATGTGTTCTTCAACTGTAATTATGGGTTTCCCTTCCGAAGCAATCGTATTTATTAATTCATAATCCAACGGTTTAATCGTGTGCATACTCACCACTTTTGCTTGAATGCCATGTTCAGCGGCCAATTTTTCAGCCGCTTCAAAAGCAGGTAAAACGGTTTCTCCTGTTCCAATAAAAGTTATATCCGAACCCTCTCTTACGATTCGACCTTTACCGAGTTGGAATTGGTTATTGGTTGATTGGTTATTGGGGAATTGGTTTTCAGCTTCATTACCCGTAGCTAATAACCAATCACTAATAACTAAATTAAAAGGCATCGCTTTTTTCCCAAATCGTAAATAAATTGGTTTGTTTAAAGCGGCTGCTTGTAAAATTGCTTGTTCTGTTTCAAAATTATCGGCAGGGGCAACAACAATTAAATTATTGATAGCTCTCAAAACTGCGTAATCGTGTAAACTGTGGTGCGTTGTGCCTAATGCTCCATAACTTACGCCTGCACTAATGCCGACCAATATCACTGCATTATTGGAATATGCTACGTCATTTTTGATTTGCTCTAATGCTCTTGCCGTCAAAAAACAAGCAGGAGATACTGCAAACACGGTTTTTCCTGCCGAAGCCAAACCTGCGGCAACACCTACTAAATTTTGTTCAGCAATACCAACTTCAATAATTTGCTTTGGGAATTTTTGACCGAAAGGCGTTAATTTACCAGAACCTCGTGAGTCGCTTGTTACGGCAATGATATTTCTATCAACTGCCGCAAGCGATTCGAGCGTGGCGGCAAAAACTTCAAGATTTGCAAGCCCTTGCGTGGGCATTTTTATATCATTCATCATTAAGATAGTTCAGAAATTGCCAATTCATATTGTTCCGCAGTGGGAACGCCATGATGCCATTTTAGTTGATTTTCCATGTAACTTACGCCTTTTCCTTTGATGGTATGAGCGATTACAAAACTTGGTTTTCCTTCCTCAAAAGGTAATTGGTCTAATGTTTCTTTTAATTTTTGAGGGTCGTTGCCATCAACTTCCCGTACTGCCCAACCAAAACTTTTTAGCTTATCAGCAATGGGTTCAGTATTTAAAACATCGGCATTTTTACCTGTAATTTGTAATTTGTTGTAGTCCAAAATGGCACATAAATTATCTAATTTATAATGTGATGCTGATAAAAAAGCTTCCCAATTTGAACCCTCTGGCAATTCTCCATCGCCCAATAAAGTAAAAACTCGGTATGATTTTTCATCCATTTTTGCAGCCAAAGCCGTACCAACGCAAATGGGTAAGCCATGACCCAATGCCCCTGTGTTTTGTTCTACACCATTGACTTTTCGGGTTGGATGCCCGATATAATGCGACTTATATTTACACAATGTTTCGAGGTCAGTTTCTGGGAAAAACCCTTTATCCGCCAGCACAACAAACAATGCTTCAACGCAATGTCCTTTACTTTGGATATATCTGTCTCGGTCGCCAGACTTGAAGTTCTCTGGATTTACATTCATCGTATCGTTATATAATACATTCAAAATGTCGATACAAGATAAACTTCCGCCTGTGTGACCTGCTTTGGCTTTGTAGATGTATTCAAGGATTTTTCTTCTATAAATCCGAGATTTCTCTTGCAATTCTATACTTGTCATTTTATTTAGGTTTTATTCCAAAACTGGCTCAAAAGCCGAAATTATTGTCGTGGAAAATCCAAATTTTATTTATTTTCTAACATAAACGATTACTCGCTGATATTTCGTTAGCGACGGTGTTCCATTGTCAGTTCCTTCAAAAATTAAATGAATTGTTTGTCCACTCAAGGCATCTTTTGGAATTTGAACTTCCGTCCGCAAAGCATTTGGCGTTATAATCTGAACTTTATTTGGATAACTTCCAACATTCAATTGCCACCATTTTGTGGTAACCGTATTTCCGTCAGGGTCGGACACAATTCCATTTAATCTAATTTTTTCACCTGCCGAAGCCATCACGGTCATAGTTCCTTCAATATTAACTACGGGTTCATGGTTAGCATTTTTATATTGAGAGGTAACTGACCATTTTAATCTTGCGGCAAAACTTTGTTGAGCTTGCGGGAAAAAGTTTGGATAAGCCATTCCTTCAGCATTTTTAGTGTTCATTGAGCCAAGCATATTTGCCATAGCGTTGGCACTTGTATCTGATGGAGTTGCAAAATTTATTGCTTCTCTTTTGCTATTTACGCTACCGCCCCAACCACCATAAGTACCCATTTCATAAGCACGTAAACCATTGCCAAGCATATTCATAAAAGTATGATTATCTCCCTCGCCCAACCATGTTCCCTTTGGCTGAACAGGCATCCAAACAGCATAACCCATTTTTTTGAGTTCTTCGTTGGTATAGCCTGATAAGCCAAAATAATCTAATTTATCACCTTTTACCATTTGCTTTCCATCGCCCCAAACACGGTATAAATTTCCAAATGAGCCTCTATCCGAAACGTTTTCTTTCATCCACGAAGCCGTTAGGAATAAAGAATCTTCTTTGGAAGCTTTCAATTGAGCTCCATAACCATAGTTTGGTCCACCACTAAATTGACGATATTCAATATCAGCCCAATTTGGTTTTATATAAGTTGCATAAGTATCGTCTTGGTCGCCAGAAGGTAAAAGGACAACTTTTCGGTTGATTTTCTTCTTAATATTTTCCCATTCAGCTGTAAACTCATAATCTTCTTGAATTGATTTCAAGGCTCTTGCAATTGTACTTTGACCTCCCCAAGCAGCTATAAATAATTGACCAGATTTATTATCTAAAATTAATGATTTGATTAGGTTTGAACCTTCTGTATTTTTAGAAATTTCACCGTCAAATTCAATATTTCCATATTTGATTTTTGACTTTAATAATTTTGGGTCAGGATATTCAGGATTATGAATTTTTAAATTTGGATATGCTTTTTCGTAAGCATCTACAATATCATGAATAAAATGTTCATCTTTTGCCCATCGCCAAGACGTACATGGACATTCATTTAAACCAAAACGAGCATATTCTCTTCCTGGCACAAACCATTTTGTACCTTTTTCATCGCCTTTCCAGTGAAAACCACTACTTGCATAAATCAAACCCTCAATATCGAAATCACTGCTATATAAAATAAAGCGTATAAGAGAATTATTATCATCCAACTCTGGGTCGGCCGTGATAACAATACGGGGTTTTATTTTATCCGAAAATTGAGCAATAACTCCATTTGAGAAAATACTTGATAAGAAGACAATTGCGTAAAAAAATATCTTCTTATCAATAAGGAGGCTTTTTATCGAATTTTTCATGTTATAATTCTTGGGTGAAATCTATCAATATTTTAACGTTTAAGAAATAACCTTTTCTGGCACTTCTACAATTTATACGGGTTAGAACGCAGGCAGGGTTCAAAACCCTGCCTGCGTTAATCGGTAATTGAATTCACGTATATATCGTAGTAAAAATAAACTATTTTTAGTGTTGATAAACCTCCCAACCCATATAATTTTCAAATGCTTCTTTCAAAATACCCGCCGTTTTCGACGCATTCATTACCACATGATGCTCAAAACCGTTTCTACAAACGTATTGCATTAATTTCTGTAAATCTGGAATTTTGGCAACTGCACGGTTTCCAAATGTGTTTAGGGCATCATCTGTAAGGTCACCCTCACCTATATACGCCTTAATAACGCCCTTTGTATCGTCTGTGCTCAAACGTCCGTAAGTCAATGGCATGGCTGGTGTTCTGCCGTCCAATGCTCCGTAGGTATTTTCTACGCCAACAGTTGTTCCTAAAATTGGGGCGTTACTAATTTCAATATCTGGAAGGAATGATTTTGCCCAGTTTCCGCAGTGGAACAACACGCATTTGTTTTCATCATCGGCATAATTATTATTCCAATCCACCAATGCACTCGGCGAACCTGATGCCAATTGCATGGCGTACATCGTCAAAGTTCCCGTAACATCTACCTCACAAGCACTTGGAAGCATATTTTCCGACATCATACTCATGCTTGTACATACATTACAACCATAATTTTGTTGTAATGAAGTCCAGCATTGAATAGCCGTTGCATCAAGTACGTTTTCAGCCATAAAATCATTCAGAACAACATCTAATTTGGCAATTTGCACTAATGCTTCACTCGGCGTTTTTCCAGTTTTGGCATAATTCGAGATTTTCTCCAAACGTTCTTTTACTACCGAATCATCTTTTGTTAATTTATTGGCTTTTCCAAGAATCTCCGAAAGGTCACAAGTAACAACCGAAATACCATTTCTTTGTAAGATTTTTTCACTGTAACGTACTGTATTAAAGGCAGTTGGTCTTGCTCCAATTGCTCCAATTCTGACGTTTTTCAAACCTTTTACAACTCTACAAACAGCCATAAAATCTTTCAATTCTTGCTGAAAACTTGCATCTGACGGTCTAACAACGTGTTGAGAAGTCAATGAGAATTTAATGCCATATTGATATAAATTGTTACAAACCGAGATTTTACCGCACCACGAATCACGTCGGCGAGCAACATCCAATTTATTCAAATCATCTGGATAACCTTGAATTAAAACAGGTACATTTAAGTTTGCCATTTTCAAGGTGTCTGCTACACCTTTTTCATCTCCAAAATTTGGAAGTACCACCAATACTCCTACAATTTCATCAGCGTGTTGTCTGAATAATGTTGCACATTTTTGAGCATCACCAAAGGTTTCAACACCACCCAATTTTGTATCGTTACTATCCAATAAAATGGGTTTGATATTCATTTTTGTTAGCACCTCAAGAATTTCTACACGTGCTAATTCCACTAAACTATCAGGGAAAAAATTACGATTCCCGATGATAACGCCTAAACTTAATTGTTTCATATTTTTAAAATAATCGTTTATATTATTTGTAGCACGGGAATCTTTCCCGTGAAGCGGAGTCAAGTCTATTTGTAGGCTTCACGGGAAAGATTCCCGTGCTACATATTCGCAAATTTATTCCGTTCAAAATATATGTTATTTCCCAGTTACCACAACTCGCTGATAACGAGTTAATTGTGGCGTGCCGTTGTCTTTTACTTCTAAAATAAAATGGATGGTTTCCCCTTTTTTAATATCATTTGGCATTTTGAATGAGGCATTTTTATTATCGGCATTTTGGATGGAAATTTTACCACCGTAAGTATCCACATCTTCATATTGCCACCAACGATAATTTAATTTATTGCCATCGGGGTCAGTTGCTATTCCGCTTAATTTTACGGTACTATTTGGGGAAACCGTCAATTTTGAAGCGGTGATTAATTTTACTGTTGGTTCGTGATTGGCATTTTTATAATCCTTAATACACCAATCAGCACGAGCGGCAAAGTCATTTTGGAGGGTTTCTAACCAACGAGTTTGCCCATAAGCTAAATCTAATTTTTGGGTATATGGGTTGAAATCTGCCGTAGCATCGCCATCTTCCCAACGATTTGGAGTAGTTTTCGACTGTACCAAACGACCGCCCCAACCACCATTTTGAGGATTTTCGAGGTTTCCTAAACCTACATCAACTAAATGTAAAAATGCAGGAGAATCACCTTCAGAGATAAAATCATATTGTCCAAAACTTCCCCATTGATTCTTTTTAGCTTTTTCCATGCTACTGTAAATATCATCAATTTCGCCCGCAGGAGGGTTTCCATCGCCATAACTATAATACATTTTAGTTAACGCTCCGTGATTGTTGATGATTTTATCACCCATAAATTTTCCTTCCAAAAACGAATGCAATTCCTTCGGAACGGCTGTTTTCCAAAAATAAGCTAAACTCCAAAACTGTTTTGAATTATAGTAAATCTTAACATCTTTCCAGTTTACCGAAATATACTTTTTGTACGTAGCATCTTGGTCGAGAATGGCATAAATAATGGCTTTTTTGCACACTTTTGCATAAATTTCTTGCCATTTAGCCGTGTTTTTATATTCGTCTTCAATTGATTTTAAAGCTCTTGCAATGGTATTTGTACCACCCCAAACTTGCAAATAAAGCGGAGTCATATCCTCATCAAGCAATTTCTTTTTGATAAAATCAGAACCTTCGGTGTTTTTTTCCATTTCACCCTCAAAATCAATATTCCCAATGCTCACAAGGCTTTTTAAATGGTTGGCAGTTGGATAACTATCTGAATGTTTTTTCAAATTTGGATATACTTTTCCATAAGCATCAATCAGATTGGTAATCCAATCTGTACCAGGCCAACGCAATTCTGTTCTTTCACCATAGAGATTCTTAGTCATTTCCATTTCAGAAGTAAACTTTGTACCTTTTCCATCGCCTTTATAATGCCATTGAGAACTCGAAATAATAAGTCCTTCAATATTAAATTCATTCGAATAAAGCAATAACCTAATAAATGAATCCACATCATCTAATTCACCATCTGTCGTAACAATGGTACGTGGCTTGATAGAAGTTGTTTTCTTAACGCTTGATTTTGAAGACTGAGCAAAGGCTATATTTTCTGATAAAATCAGCGTCCATGCCGTTAAAAGAATGGCGAAAATAAATTTGTTTTTCATTATTGTTTTATGGAAATTGTTTTGGGATATTTCTCTAACAAATACTTCCGTAGCCGTCAGTTTAGCTTTAAAATAGTATCATTTTTGGGTATTTAATTATCTCTTTTAGTTTAGTTCAGTAGTTTTTTTGAGAGAATTAAATAAACAGATTTGCTATTATTTTAGATTTTCAACCACAAAAATTAGCCTACCTGACGGCTACGAATATATAATTTGTTTCTAATTGGCAATAATCACGTCGATTTCATTGTCATTAAAAACTTGCTTATGTTTTTCTTCAATTCCAGTATCTGTAATGATATAATCAATCAATGATAATGCTCCCAAACTTGCTAAAGCACTTTTGCCAATTTTGGTACTATCTGCCACTAAATAGGTCACTTCGGCGGCATCAATCATGGCTTTTTTTACCACTAAATCACTAATACTTGGGTAAGTCAAACCTGATTTTAGGGATATGCCAGCCGTTGCTAAAAACAATTTTTGAACATTTAATCCTTTAAAAAAATCAGCAGCTTTTTGCCCTGTCAATGAAAGAGTTGGTGGTTTAAACTCTCCACCAGTCATAATTACCTCAATCCCCGATTCTGTTCCCAACATCAAAGCAATGTTCAACGCATTAGTAATGACCGTTAAATTTTTTAAGCCTTTTAGCTTTTTGGCAATTTCGGTAGTTGTACTTCCCGAGTCCAAAATGATAGTATCACCACTTTCAATAAATTCCAAACATTTATGTGCTATTCTCTCCTTTTTATCAAGATTATCTTGATGAACCAATGAAAAACTTCGCACTTGGTCTTCTACATTTTTGAGATATGCACCACCATGTTCTTTAATAATCAAGCCTTCACTTTCTAACTTTTCTAAGTCTTGCCGAATCGTGACTTCAGTAACTTTAAAGAGTCTTGATAAATCAACCACTTTGGCTGAGCCATCTTCTTTAAGTAGTTCTAAAATTTTATCTCGTCGCTGATTTGGTAGTATTGCCATATTGTTGAATCAAATTTAAAAGGAATAAATCGAAAATAAAAATAAATAAAAGAAAATAATAAATAGTAAAATGAAAATATTTCATTGATTAGTCAATTTTACTCTTTGTATGGTACAATTTATATTGAAAATTACGAATAAAAGATAAATAATGAATAGTAAACAAAATATAAATATATCAAAGAGAAAATTAATTTTGAGGAATGAATATTACACTTCAAATGAGCATAAATATCATCATAAATGAAGTAAAATGTATTCTATTAAGTTGTTGATTATCAATAATGAAAGACTCAAAATTATTGATTTGAGTTTATTTTGAACGACTTGAGATTTCGTCAAAATTGATGAGATTGCATTCTGTGAAGAAATATTTAATTCTGAGACACTTTATAAACCCAGTTTCATGGCGGCATTATGTTGTTTTATGTCTTCAATTCGAGTGTATCGTTGAATCATTGCAGAAGTTTTATGCTTCGATTGTCGCATAATTTCAGAGTCGTCGGCTCCATTTATTTTAGCAATAGTAATGAATGATGCACGAAGTGAGTGGGCAGAAAACTCAGTTCCAAAATAGGTTTTTACTAAATCATTTACGGTTTTATCGGTCAGTCTTTCGGTGGTTATTTTATCGCCTTTCCGCACTCTTACAAATAAGGCGTCGGCACTTTTTTCTAATCTTTGTATCCAAGATTGCAACGTTCTGATAGGACACAAAATGGCTTCTGGACTATAAAAAATGGCTTTTTCTTCATAATCTCCGTATTGATTTGTCTTAGATTTTTTCATTGAAACAATTAGCCCTTCTTCTGTAAATTGTAAGTCTTCAACATTTAAAGCCACTAATTCCGACCGACGAAAAGCACCTGTAAAACCTAAAAGTAGCAAAGCTTTATTTCTTAATTTTGCATTACTTTCAGTATCAATTTCTCTGAGCATTAACTTTAATTTGTTGAGTTTAAAGGCAGGTGCTTGTTTTTGTCGAATCCCGTTTGCACGTTTGATTCCCTCCATTACCGTTCTGAAAACTCTATTTTGAGTTGGTGTTTCTAAATTCTGTAATTGGTGTAATTTTGAGATTGCCGCTAACCTACGATTGATGGTTGCCCATTTGCAAGTATCCGCCAAATGAGCCACATAACCCGCTAAGGTTTCGGGTGAAGCAGGCAAAGCAACTTGACCATTAGTTTCGCACCATTCATTAAAATTTTTCAAATCTGCTTTGTAAGCACGTTGTGTATTGTACGCACCTTGCAATCCTAATCTTCCATATTCATTTAATTTCTCTTTTAATTCAGTAGAAAGAGAAAGCGATTGATTAGATGATTCTTGATTTGTAATTGTTAGATTTGAATTCATTTTACAGATTTTTAACAAATATAATTACTTTTGATAATTAAAGATTATCAAAAGTAAAATTTACTTTTAATTTCCTAAAACAAATTTCTCAAATTATTGATTATTAAGTAAAATTGTTTTATTCCAATTTATGATAAGATTATATAGTCATAAAATTACTAATTTTGAATTCTGAAATTTTGTGCTCTATCAGTATTTAACAACTTATTTGTGCTTTATCCTTTCAATTGAATCTCAAAAATTAAGCATTTTATCTAACACTAATAATAACCTTGAATCAAACTTTTATTTCTGATAACGAACTCATTGCTCTCATGAATGAAGACAATGCCTTAGCTTTTGAGGTATTGTATCATCGTTATTGGAAAAAACTTTTTGTGACGGCTGTCAATAAAACGCAAGACCAAGATTTGGCTCAAGAAATTACACAGGAAATTTTTGTTGATTTATGGGAACGTAGAGCTTCATTAAAAATAACAAATGTGAGTGCTTACTTGAATGCTGCCATTCGCTTCAAGGTTATTTCTGCCTATAAAAGTCAGCTTGAAACACAAATTGAATATTTAGAAATCCCCGATAATTCTACAAATGACTCTTTGGAACTTAAGGATTTTGAAAAATCTTTAGCTTCTGCGGTTGCATTATTACCTCAAAAAACCAAAGAAATTTTTCAGATGAGCCGTTTTGAACAAAAATCAGTCAAAGAAATTTCTGCAAAATTACAAATCCCCGAACGTACTGTCGAGTACCATATTACCCAATCTTTACGCTTTTTGCGTCTTCATTTACAGGATTATTTCCTCTCTTTCAGTTTTTTTATGTCTAAAATAGTATTGTATTATTTTGATAATATTTTATATAAAAAGTAAAATTTATATAAACTTTCTGTGATTTTAAATATTTATTTGCGGTTAAGTACCATTTTTTAGACTTGTATATAAGGGCAGGTTAATGGTTGTACGCATTTATAAATCCCGAAATCCTCAAAATGAAAAATGTATGAGTAAAATACAATTTAAAGCCATACTTGAAAGCTACTTAAAAGGAACTTGTTCAGAACAAGAACGAAAATTAGTAGAACAATGGTACGAGTTGTTGGATGAAGACCACCAAGTTCTCTTTCCGTCTTTGTCGTTGGATGACTTGGAGCGAGAACTGTGGGAAAAAGTGAAAGCAAAAAGCAAGCTACCTGAAAATGTTACTATTCGTCCTATCCGTTGGTATCAGCAAAAGAATTTTTACCGTGTTGCAGCAAGTGTATTAATTCTGATTGGTATTGGAGGGTTTTTCTGGAAAAATCAGGGAAGTAATAACGTTGCCAATGCCACGATTACGGAACAGTATAAAAATTTTGTGCATCACGAAAACAATACCCGTAAAGCGGAAAAAGTATTATTGCCCGACGGAAGTATTGTTACGCTAAGTGCCAAAAGCTCAATTGATTATCCTGAGAAATGGGCGAGTGAAAAGCGTGAAGTTTTTTTGAATGGGGATGCTTTTTTTGAGGTAAAACGTAATCCCAAACAACCATTTTTAGTGTATGCAAATGAAATCGTTACGAAGGTTTTGGGAACAAGTTTTTGGGTGAAAGCTACCAATCCAAACAATGAAGTTGAAGTGGCGGTGGTAACTGGTAAAGTATCTGTTTTTAAGCAAGATGCCAAAGCTGACTACATTTCTAAAACGACCAAAAGCGGCGTGATTTTGACACCGAATCAGCAAGTAAGTTATTTTCCTGAGAACAAAGTATTTGTGACAGGAATCGTTAAAAACCCTGTGTTGATTCGCCCTGAGCCGCTAAGGACAACACAGCTTACCATTTTGCCTTCTTTCAAATACGATGAGACAACAATTGCAGATGTCCTTAGCGATTTGGAAGAGGCTTATGGTATTGAAATTATTGTCGAAAATGAACATTTAAACAATTGTCCATTAACGGCAGATTTAACCGAGAGTAACCTTTATACAAAACTTGATATTATCTGTGCTACGCTAAGGGCAACTTATGAAGTGCGTGGTACAAAAATATTAATTAGTGGTAAAGGATGTCAGTAAAAGACTTGATTATCGAGTCAAAAAAGCAAAAAAGGCTAAAGGTGTTGCAGCACCGATAGCCTTAGTATTTAAGTCAAACCGTTCAAAATTTAACAAAAACAAGTAAAACTATGCAAAAAAATCAAAAAATTAAACCTCCATTATTTAGGATTATGAAATATTCCTTGTGTCAATTGCTTTTAGTCTGTTTGTTTTCCTCGATTTCGGTGGCAAATAGCTTTACACAAGACTTGCTAAATCGAACGGTAAGTCTAAGAGTGGATAATGTAGAGTTTAAACAAGTCCTAAGTAATCTTGAAAAAGCTGCCGACGTTAAATTCGTTTATAGCTCAAAAGCAATCCAACCCAATAGAAAAGTAAGTATTCATGCAACCGAACGTAAACTTTCGGAAGTATTAGAAATGGTATTACGTCCGCTACAAATAAACTATCAAGTTGTGGGTGGACAAATTATTCTGAATAGTCAAGAAATTGAGAAAATTAATATCGAAAATGGTGGAATCAATACAATATTACCAGCCGACCAAACAGTAAAAGGAAAAATTATTGATGAAAATGGTGCGGGTTTACCAGGGGCAAATATTTTATTGAAAGGCACCTCAAAAGGTGTTAGCTCCAATGCAAATGGTGAATTTTCAATTACTTATCCCTCTGGTACTAATGCTATTTTGGTTATTAGTTCTGTTGGTTATATTACGCAAGAAGTAACCGTTGGTGCGAGAACAGTTATTAATATTTCGCTTGCAACGGATAATAAAGCATTAGCAGAAGTAGTGGTTGTGGGTTACGGTACACAAAAGAAAAGTGACGTAACGGGTTCAATCGCTTCAATTAATGATAAAGCCTTGAGAGAAGTACCAACTTCTAATATGGTTTCAGCTTTACAAGGGCGTGTGGCAGGTTTAGAAATTCAGAGAACTGGCTCAACGCCAGGTTCTGGGAATCAAATTCGTATTCGTGGAGAGCGTTCAATTAATGGTAGCAACGACCCATTGGTAGTTTTAGATGGAATTCCTTTTGAAGGAGGCAATTTGAATGATATTAACCCAAATGACATTGCTTCAATTGATGTATTGAAAGATGCTTCTGCCACCGCTATTTATGGCTCAAGAGGTGCTAATGGGGTTATTTTGGTTACTACCAAACGTGGAAAATCAGGCGAAACAAAAGTTAGTTACAATGGCTATCATGGTATCACAAATATCATCAGTAAATATCCTGTTTACAATGCGGCTCAATACCAAGCCATGCGTAATTTATCGGTTTATTCTTCGGGATATTTAGCTCCAGAATTGGAATCTATTGCTAATGGAAGAACAACTGATTGGCAAGATTTGATGTATAAATCTGGTTATATCACCGACCATAATATCACGGCTTCAGGTGGTAAAGATGATAATTTATTTACCATTGGTGGTGGATATTTCAAAGAAACTACGGTTTTGCCTGGGCAAGATTTTGAGCGTTTTACCTTGAAGGCTTCGACAGATACTAAAATTGGTAAAAGATTGAAAATTGGTTTAAGCACTTTTAACACCTTTAATACCATCAATGGTCAGCAATTTGTTTATCCAATGTTTCCAATTTTGACATTAAGTCCTTTAATGCCAGCTTATAATGCAGACGGAGGTGTTATCAAAGCTCCAGCGGGAAACCTTGATGATGCCAATCAATACAGTCCGTTGTTATTAAACTCAGACCCTAATTCGTGGGAAGATAAAACCAGACGTTTACGTACTTTCAATAATTTATATGGAGAAGTTCAAATCTTGAATAATTTAAAATATCGCTTAAATATTGGGGCTGATTTTTCATTTCAAGAAAATGCACAATTCCAAAAAGCAGACAGTTATTTCAGAGCAGGACAAACGAGTTTTGCCAGTATGAATAATGCAAAGTCGTATTCGCTTTTGATGGAACATTTATTATACTTTGACAAAACTATCGGAAAACATAAAGTTGGTTTTACAGGATTATGGAGTGTTCAGAAATCTCAAACGTATAATACTTACACAAAAGGTGAAAACTTAGCGGCTGATTTCATTCAATATTATGATTTATCTCAGGCTTCAAGCAATACCTTAATGAATGGTTCTGAATCGTCAAGAGGCTTGATTTCGACGATGGCAAGAGTAAATTATGCTTATGATGACCGTTATTTAATTACTTTAACGGGTCGCCAAGATGAATCTTCGGTATTAGCCGTTGGTCGTAAAGCCATTTTTTATCCTGCGGTTTCTTTAGGATGGAATATTTCTAATGAAGCATTTTTGAAAAACAATGCCACTGTTTCAAACTTGAAATTGAGAGCAGGAACAGGTACTACTGCCAATCAATCTATTGGGCCATATTCTACACTCGGTGGCGTTGTTCCGTTTTTATTTCAAGGTGGTTCAAGAATTCCAATCAAGTATAATTTCGGAAATACGGTTGTTTCAGGTTATAATGTAAACGCTTTGCCAGATGCCAATCTAACTTGGGAAAGCACCGTTGGCAAAAACATTGGTCTTGATTTTGGCTTGTTAAATGACCGAATCACTGGTTCAGTAGATTATTACTCACAATACACAAAAGGTGTTTTATATGGCGTAACCTTACCACCAACTTCTGGTATTACAGGTCAATATTTGACAAATATCGGAGAAATGAGCAACTATGGTATGGAGTTTAGTCTTTCGTCTGTAAATGTTCAATCTGCGAGTGGTTTTAAATGGAGTACCGACTTCAATTTATCATTTAACCGTAATAAATTAGAAAAATTAGACGGTTCAGTTACTCAAAATATTGCGAATAGTTTACACGTGGGTTATCCTTTAACTGCCATTTATGACTACAAAAAAATTGGTATTTGGCAATTAAACGAAGCCGATGTAGCAACTAAATATAATTCTGTTCCAGGTCAAATTAAATTAGAAGACCTCAATAATGACGGTAAAATTACGGATGCTGATAGAAGTGTAATTGGTAACTCTCAAGCTGATTGGCAAGGTGGTATGACGAACCGTTTTAGTTATAAAAACTTTGAATTATCGGTTGTTGCCTTTGTACGTATGGGTGGAACTTTGGTAAGTGCTTTGCACCAACCACTTTCAACGTATGCAACTATTTTAGATGGTCGTAGAAATCAGTTAGCCGTAAATTATTGGACTCCTTCTAATCCAACAAATGATTTTCCAATGCCTTCTGCTTCAATAAGTCCAATCTTATCGGCAGGTTCAACGCTTGGGTATTACGATGCTTCATTCATCAAAATTAGAAGTATCAATTTAGCGTACAATTTACCCGAAACTTTACTCAAAAAAGTAAAAATGAGTGGTGTAAAAGTGTATGCAACCGCAACGAATCCATTTATTTTATTTGCTCCGTACTTAGATAAAGGTGGAATTGACCCAGAACCAAGCGGTCAAGGCTCATCGGGTTTAGTAGGTGGTGGACCTGGAAATATTTCGGGACGTAACCTAAATGTTAGACTTTCAACACCTCCGACGAAAGGGATTATTTTTGGAGCTAACATTTCATTTTAAGTAGGTTTTAGGATTGAATAGTTCAATTTATTGATATTCAGCAAATTGATAACTGAATTCTATTCAAAACTTGCCAAGCAAGTACGAGTAAAACACATTTTTAATTTTGACATCAAATGAAAATAAAACATAAAATATCAGCCATTCTCTTGTCGGTTATTATGGGCGGTGGTTTCCTAAGTTGTAAAGAGGTATTGGAAGAAACACCTCGAACTGCCTTTACCATTGATTATTTCAAAACTTCTGACGGTCTGTATTCGGCAGTTTATACGGCTTATGCAGGTATGCGCTATGATTTTGGTCCTCAAGGAGCTTTAATTTTAGCGAATGTTGGTACAGACGAATTCAGTTTTGGCGACCAAGGAGCAGCAACAGACCAAACTCGTGAATTGGGAACATATAATTTGAGTCCAACAAATGGTGCTATTGGTACACCTTGGGGACGTAATTATTCCAATATTAACCTGTGTAATGCCGTTGTAGAATTTGCTCCGTCGGTAACATTAGATGCTACTTCAAAAGCAAAATTGGTTGGCGAAGCCAGATATTTAAGAGCATTATACTATTTATTATTGGTTCAAAATTTTGGAGCAGTTCCATTAGATTTAGGCTCTGGAGAATTAAAATTCAATGCAACACCGAGTTGTAAATTCAATCGTTTGGGAGCAGATTTACTCGAAAAGAATTACAAAGCGATGATTGATGATTTGATTTTTGCGAGTGAAAACCTTCCAGACCAACGTCCAGCGGGAGAATTTAGACTTTCAAAAGTTGCCGCATTACATTTATTATCAAGAGTTTATTTGTACCGTGCTTATTCTACGGTTAAGCAAGCAACAGATTTTCAGAATTCTTATGATAATGCCAAAAAAGTAATTGATAATAAAGCAAAATACGGAGTGGATTTATTGCAAGATTATGGCGATGTCCACAAAGAAGGAAATGATTATAACAAAGAAGTTATTTTCTCAATTGAACGTACTCCTTTGAATAATATCGCCAATGAAGTAAATAACCCAAGTACCGATTTTGCTGAAAAGGTTAATATTTCTTGTAACTTTTTTGTGTCTAATTATCAGGCAGTTACAAAAGGTGGTAAGGCATTTTTTCCAGTTCGTGTACTACAATATGGTCGTCCGTTACGTCAGTTTTTACCAACCCGATGGACTTTAGATGTTGCCTTTGCTGACAAGTTTAATGATAGCCGTTTTATGCACACCTTCCGTGATACTTATTATGTGGCGACTTTTTACACAAAAGGTACTGCTGACTATGATACTTATGTGGCAAATATGGCTTCGATTAATTTAACATTAGGAGATACGGCTTTTTATTTAGCTCCAACCGAAGAAATTGCCAATAGAATGAAGGCCTTAACAGGTGCTGCTGCTAAGAAATTTGTCGTTTTTGCACCGAGCGAAATGTACACAAATCAAAAGAGAGTAAATAATATTTACCCTGCGTTGAAAAAATATGAAGCCGTAAACCGTGCCAATTTTCAAGATGTTTCTGGTCGTCCTTTTGTGGTGGCGAAGTTATCAGAAGTTTACTTATTGGCGGCAGAAGCGGCAATGGCTCTTGGTAAAAACGATGAAGCAGCTCAATTAATCAACATTTTGAGAACACGTGCGGCGTACCGTCCAAACTTAACTACCGCAGATTTGAATGCTCGTATTGCTAAAAATCAAATTACGGCAAGTGCCATTAATCTTGACTTTATTTTGGATGAACGTACTCGTGAACTTTGCGGTGAAAGTATCCGTTGGGCAGACTTGGCGTTAAGAGGAAAATTGATTGACCGTACCAAAACAAAAGGGTATAATCCTGATGTAGCCACAATCAGTAATTTCCACTATTTACGTCCAATACCGCAGTCTCAATTAGATGCTACTTGTGAAGTTAATAAATCGCAATTCCAAAACGAAGGGTACAAATAAGAGACACAAAAAGTAGAGTGAAGTGTAAAAAGTAAGTGAATAGGTTAGTTCGGTGTTACCCCTCCAAAGGATTTAAAACCTTCAGTAGAGAAAAAAGGAAGATATTTAATTGGGTATTATTTTGCTAACTAATTCAAATAAGGAATAAAGGACAATTTAAGAGTTATAATTGCCCCGAATTTGTCCGAAGTAAAACTAAAACTTTTTACACAACCTCTTATTAATTCGCTAAAAATCATGAAAAAACAATATAGAATATTTTCATCCATAATGATTGCTACGGCAAGTTTTATGGCAAGTTCATGCAGTAAGTATGAGGTTGATGTTTTAAATACTGGCTCATTTCCTGTTACCGATGGAACGCTAAAATCAGCAGCTACCAATTTCCCAATTGGCATTGCGGTTGATTATACGCCATTTTTAAATGATGCCACTTATCGAGGAGCAGTAGCGGCTGAGGCAAAAACCGTGACGTTTGGGTATCACATGAAACACGGTGCTTTGGTACAAAATGACGGAACAATTGACTTTACTAAATCAGATGCGATGTACAATGCCGCCACCGCAGCAGGTTTAGAAGTTTTTGGACATACGTTGGGTTGGCACGCAAATCAGAATGCTACTTATATGAAAATTGTAACGGGTGGTGGTTCTGGGCCTGCGGCGGTTAATTTATTGGCGAATGGGAGTTTTGAAACTGGTTCTGGCGATAATTTTAATAACTGGTCAAAATATAATGGTGGTACTTCATTAGTAGAAACTAAAGTTACATCCGAAATACAAACTGGTTCAAGAGCCTTGAAAGTAGTTGTTGGAACAAGTGGAAATCCTTGGAATGTACAAATGGCAAGTGATGAGTTTGCCACAACTGTTGGAAAAGTTTATACTATGACATTTTTCATTAAATCCTCTTCTAATGGTGGAAAAATGCGAATTTCAACAGGAGGTACTGGCTCTTCTGCTCAATATTCGGCTGATTATTCTGTGTCAACTGATTGGGTTTTGAAGACTTATTCTTTTACAGCAAATGGTGCAAAAACAATGGTTTTAATGGATATGGGTAGCACCGCAAATACTTATTTTGTGGATAATGTTCAAGTATTTGATGCTTCTGCTGCCGTTGCACCAACAGGAACTGCTTTAGTGACGGCGGTTGATAAAGCCATGAAAGATTTTATCACGCAAACTGTTACTCGCTATAAAGGAAAAGTAAAAGCTTGGGACGTTGTAAACGAACCTATGGCAGATGGCAATGGAGCTTTACGGACAGATGCCAATACTTCGGTGGCAAGTAATGCAACTGATTTCTTTTTTTGGTCGAAATATTTAGGTCGTGATTGGGCTTTGAAAGCATTTAATTATGCTTCAGCGGCTGACCCAAGTGCAGAACTTTACATCAATGACTATAACCTTGAAAATAATCCAACAAAATTGGATTCATTGATTGGTTATGTTGCTCAATTAAAAGCAAAAGGTGCTAAAATTGACGGTATCGGAACGCAAATGCACAGTTCTTGGAATACTTCTTTTGCAAATATTGACAATATGTTCAAGAAAATGGCAGCAACGGGCTTGAAAGTAAGAGTTTCAGAATTAGATGTTCGAGTTAATCCAAATCTAAAAGTTGGCTTTGTTTTAGACCCACAATTTGCTGCATATCAAGCTAATATGTACGCTTATATCGTGAAGTCGTACATGACAAATGTACCAACTGCTCAACAAGCAGGTATTACCATTTGGGGTTTGACGGATGATACAAGTTGGTTATCAAATGGAGGAAAAGATTTCCCATTATTATTTAACAAAGATTATTCTAAGAAAACAGCGTATTATGGTGTTTTGAATGCTTTGAAAAATAAATAATCATTTTCAATTAGTAAAACGGACTTTAGTTTGTTCATTTGTTGGGCAAATTAAAGTCCAAATTATTTATCGCAATTCCTCATAAATACACTGTTTAATAAGTTTTCTAAATAATTTTTATCCTAAAATCTTTGATTGTGGGAACTTCCCGAAAGTTTAACCCACAATGGAATTGTTTCGGGAAGTTGAAATAACTTATTAAACAGTGTAATAAAAAGCATTGATTTTAATGAAAATTTCTCCAAAAAAACTCATCCTGACGCTTCTCTTAGTAGCTTTTCAGCAAACAATTTTTGCCCAAAATCAATTACCACATCTTGAGAAAAAAGGCAAAACAACGGAGTTAATTGTCAATGGAAAACCCATGATTATCCTTGGTGGTGAATTGGGGAATTCGTCGGCTTCAACGATGGAATATATGCAACCAATTTGGGGGAAACTCAAAGCAATGAACCTCAACACCGTTTTAATGCCTGTTTATTGGGAATTACTCGAAAAAGAAGAAGGAAAATTTGATTATGTTTTACTGCAACAACTCATTACGGAAGCTCGTAAAAATCAGATTAAAATTGTTTTTCTTTGGTTTGCATCATGGAAAAATAGTATGTCGAGCCATGTACCTGCTTGGGTGAAACTCAACCAAGAAAGATTTCCAAGAGCAAAAGATGATAAAAACCAAAGCCAAGAAATTTTAACGCCATTTAGCGAAAATAATCTTCAAGCAGATTTAAAAGCCTTTGAAAAATTAATGGCTTTTATCAAAGATTTTGATAAAAATGAACAGACAGTTATCATGGTTCAAGTTGAAAATGAAATTGGAATGTTGCCTTCTGCCCGTGATTATCATCCTTTGGCAAATGCGGCTTTTAAAAGTGATGTGCCGTCAGTTTTGATGGATTATTTAAAGAAAAATCAAGCAGTTTTAGCCCCCGAAAT
Source organism: Arcicella sp. LKC2W (assembly GCF_034931005.1). Taxonomy (NCBI): domain Bacteria; kingdom Pseudomonadati; phylum Bacteroidota; class Cytophagia; order Cytophagales; family Flectobacillaceae; genus Arcicella; species Arcicella sp. LKC2W. Next base: position 78,667 of record NZ_JAYGIN010000018.1, on the reverse strand, counting down.
TTTGGTAAGATGGGGACAAAATGGCTTTAAAAATAGTGGTACTTGGGAAGAAATTTTTGGTAAAGGATTAGCGACCGATGAATTATTTATGGCTTGGTATTTTGCCAAATATACCAACACGATTACAGAAGCGGGCAAAAAAATCTATCCAATTCCGATGTTTGTTAATGCCGCTCTGAATCGTCCAAACAAACTACCAGGAAGCGGTTACCCGAGTGCTGGGCCTTTGCCACACGTTATTGACCTTTGGAAAGCCGCCATGCCTGCTATGGATTTGCTTTCGCCTGATTTTTATAATCCCGATTTTAAGCATTGGAATGATTTATACACTCGTCATGGTGAAACCTTATTCATTCCCGAACACCGTTTTGATAATACCGTTATGGCGAAATCTTTGTATGCTATCGGGCATTATGAGGCATTGGGATTTTCCCCTTTTTCGATTGAATCGCCTGAAAAACCTCAAAATGAACCTTTGGGGAAAAGTTATGCTTTGTTGGAACAATTAACGCCTTTATTGATTAAAAATCATGGACAGGGTAAAATTGAAGCGGTTTTATTAGACCACGAAACCAAAGAAACGGTTATTAATTTAGGGAAATATCAATTTACATTTCGCCACGATTATACTTTGGGTTGGTCGCCAGAAGCAAAATCTGCTGAATGGCCAATGACCAGTGTGATTATTATTCAAACGGGCGAAGATGAGTTTTATGTGGCAGGTTCTGGCGTGGTGGTGACCTTTAAATCTTTGGAAAACCCAGCTTTAAATATTGGTATTTTGAAAGTTGATGAAGGTTATTTTGAAAATAATATCTGGAAAACTCGCCGACACATGAACGGCGACCAAATTCACCAAGGCAGACATTTACGAATTTCCGTTGGAGATTATGAAATTCAAAAACTTCAACTTTATTCGTATAAATAATTCGGTAGTATGTACTTAATGTCGCAAAACCTCACCCCCAACCCCTCTCCGATGGAGAGGGGAGAAAAATAGGGTCGAATGCTCCCCTCTCCATCGGAGAGGGGTCGGGGGTGAGGTTTTTTTCGACTCAAATTTAACTTGCGACATTAAGTATATACTACCGAAATAATTTTTAATTTATTTTGATTGAGCAACTTCCCGAAACAATATCCATTTTGGGTTTAACTCATAACGGAGTTATTTCGGGAAGTTGTGTGCTTAATATTTATCTCAACATCAACACCACATCTTTTTGCCGACTTTCGGGCGTAATAATCAATGATTCTATTTTTCCATTTTTCAAAACTGCTTCGATGGTTGTTTGATAAGGTGCATGAAGTTTGAAATGCACGTCCCACCTTTTATCCCAAGCAGGAAAAAGATAGATTTTTTTATCATCCGTTTGCAACAACATTTCCTGCAACCCAATCATGCCCGAGCCTCCCCAATTATGGTCGGGAGTCCAATCATAACCTGGTCCCCAAAAAGTTGGAAAACGACGAGGAGCATTTTGTAATTTTAGTAATGTTAATCGACTTGCCTCTGCGGTAAGTCCTAAACGAGCCGCAAAAATATTATCCTGTTTCCAGCCAATATGACTTCTAAACTTCTGAGCATCAACATCATATAAATAGGTATTGATGGCAGTATCTAAACCTGCCTTGCCAATTCCATACATTCCCCAAGGAAAAACGGGATACAATTGTGGACATTCTGAATTGTTAATTCTTTCCCAATGTTTGGCAGGCGAAATGGTGGTTTTTCCCTCAAAAGTTCTAAAATTTATTGAGGGAATTCGTTGTAACATAGCTTCCCAATGTTCTCTTTTTTCTTGGGATAAATATCCTTTCGGTAAGGCTAATAATCGAGATAAAACTGTTTTTAAAGCTGCAATGGTTGACGTAGAATTGTACGCCATTTTGTAGGTTTCCGCTCCCGAACTTGGGTATAAAATCAGGTGTTTTTCACCATCGAGTGCTTTACTGCCCCTATTTCTGGCTAAATATTGGTAATGTTCGTCAAAAAATGTTAGACAACTTTCGATAAAAGGAACATATTCGTTGATATTTTTGGCTTCGTAGCGTTCCGTTTCGAGCATCATCAAACAAAATTCTAAGACTGTGTCCCATTCATATTCCAACCAAGCATTGTATTCCATGCCTTTGTCGTAGTCTTTTGGGCGTTTCCAATTGTATTCGGCTGGATTTGGCAAGCCAAAATTTTCGAGTTGTTCCGTGAAAGAAGCACCTTTATGTTTCCAATAAAATTCGGTGCGTAGTTCAGCATTTTTTAGGATATTGAGATAAAAATCAAACTGCGGTTTCATCATCGCCACATCGCCCGATTTTAACATTCCCCAATATACTAACCGCTGATTTTGTGCCGTATGCGTACCACCGCCCCAATTCCTAAAATCAGGTGTAAATTTCAACGTCGAATCAGTATGTGACGGGTCAACGGTGAATAAGCCACCGTTAAATTTTGTAGGATATTTTCCAAAATAATTACAAGCTAATTGATACCTAAACGACTGATAATTACGCCCAATTTCCCATGTTGATTTATCTTTTGCAGATTCATTATTGATAAAAATATAGCTTTGATTCCAGAAATTTTGCCACCAATTTTCAGTATTTTTTTGATTTATTTTTATAATTCCTTGATTCTCAAACATGAGTTTAATCAGCTCATTCTGCCAATTTCCTAACTTTTCGCTTTGTTCGGTATGTAAATAAATATTGACTTCATGGCTATTACTTTTATTTTTACTTTGAAAATTCCAAGCCTTAAAATCGGTATCTTGATATTTCCCCAAAGTCGTTCCAATGGCATTACAATTTCGAGCTTCAATGAATCCTCCAAAGGTTAAATCTTTGATAGGATTATACAAAAATCTTTTAAGACTGTCTAAACCTTGTTGCTTCACGGTTACATCAAAAGCTGACAACTCATTTTGATTTTGGTGATAAAAAAGGAGATTATTATCCTCAAAACTGACATTATCTTTTAGCGTTTTTATGATACTCTGCGGAGCCCATTTATAGGAGTTTTGATTGTTTTCTTTGCCCTTTAAAATGCGGTCTTCTTGTCGCCAACTTTCATAAGCAACTACCATCTGAGTTTTTTGATTACTTTGGATGTCAACATGAATAATTGGGTGAAAAACATCAACCCAAATCTTTATGGCTGATTCGAGTTTGCCTTTTTTCCCTTTTATGACTACGTTTCCATCTTTTAAAACTAATGTCTGACTGAATGAATTACCATTTTCAAACGGATTTGGCGACAATTTCACCCGCATTCTGCCTAATTTTAGTAAAGAATTATTATGGTCAAATGTGCCACTACGAGCGATGTAAAACAACAAATCGCCATTTTCTACCCATACATTTAGCCCAATATCTCCCCCACCGCAAGGCATTGATTCGCTGGAATTTTTGCTTTGACTTGTCCAAGTAATATTGCAATCATCAATCGTCGTTTGAGCGAAATTTTTGAAACATATTCCTAATAAAATACTGACTAAATAAAATGATACGAGTAGGTTTTTCATAGTTTATTATTTTGAATTTATTAGTCACAACCTTTAAAAGAGCCGTTCCTTAAAAGTTACTCATTTTGAAATATATTCATTTCAATTAGGTACAATATTATCATACCGTATAAGTTGCCCATTCATAGCCTAAAAAACACAGAATAGCAGTTTATGAATTAAAACATATTAATTTCAAAGAAAAGTATTTTTATGGAAAGACAAAATGGTATAATACTTTGAGAAAATGGTACAAATAAAACCTTATAGATGACCGTACCTTTGTTTTGTAATGATAAGATTTTATAAAATCAATTCTGTTTAACGTGCATCAATAATGTCGAAATATCTAAATAACGTTTATATCTTTCTCTTTTTTTGGATATCAGTAGGTCAACTCAAAGCTCAAAATAAAGGCTTGACTAATACCAATAAAAGCAATTTCGCTAAACTCAAAAGTGTCGATTTAGGAAATGTTTCTTGGACGACAGGTTTTTGGGCAAATCGTTTTGAAGTTTGTAAAAATACGATGGTTCCGACCTTATGGAATCGTTATAATGATACCGTTTCGTGCCATGCTTTTCATAATTTTGAAGTAGCCGCTGGCTTGGCAAAAGGACGTTTTAGAGGGCCGTCATTCCATGATGGAGATTTTTATAAAACCCTTGAAGCTCTGGCAAGTATGTACGCCCAAACCAAAGACAAAAAATTGGATTTGTTGATGGATAATGCCATTGCAGTAATTGGGAAGGCACAAAAAGCGGACGGATATATTTATACCAAATCTATCATCGAACAAAAAGTAACCAATAAACCCAAAATGTTTGATGATAAATTGAGTTTTGAAGCCTACAATTTTGGACATTTAATGACGGCAGCTTGCGTACATTATCGGGCAACGGGTAAAACAAATTTGCTAGAAATTGCTAAAAAAGCCACTGATTTTTTAATTGGTTTTTATAATACTGCTTCGCCCGAACAAGCCCGAAACGCCATTTGTCCTTCGCATTATATGGGTATTGTGGAAATGTACCGCACCACGAACGAGCCACGTTATTTGGCATTGGCAAAAAAACTCATTGATATTCGAGGGGAATCGGAAGGTACGGATGATAATTCTGACCGTGTGCCTTTTCGACAAATGAAAAAGGTGATTGGTCATGCCGTGAGAGCCAATTATTTGTTTGCAGGGGCGGCAGATATTTACGCAGAAACAGGTGATAAATCGTTGCTTTCGACTCTTGATTTAGTTTGGGACGATGTAATTAATCATAAAATGTACATCACAGGTGCTTGTGGGGCATTGTACGATGGCGTTTCACCCGATGGAACTGCCTATAAACCTGATACCGTTCAGAAAATTCACCAAGCGTATGGGAAATCTTTTCAATTACCAAACCATGCCGCCCATAACGAAACCTGTGCGAATATTGGGAATTTATTGTGGAATTGGCGGATGTTGCAAATTACGGGTGATGCCAAATATGCTGACATTATGGAATTGGCTTTGTACAATAGTATTTTATCGGGTATCAATCTGGATGGCGACAAGTTTTTTTACACCAATCCGCTCCGTGCTTCCAACGATTTTCCGTATGAATTGCGTTGGAATGGCGGTCGTCAGGCATATATTAGTAAGTCAAATTGTTGTCCGCCCAACATAGTGCGTACCATTGCCGAAGTGAGTAATTATTTTTATAGTCACGTAAATAATGGGCTTTATGTACATCTTTATGGAGCAAATAAGTTGAATACAATCGTAGAAAATGGTTCAGAATTATCGTTGGAACAAGTAACAAACTATCCTTGGAATGGCTCTATCGAGCTGAAAATCAATAAAATACAACAAAGTGAATTTGCTTTTTTCTTACGAATTCCCGCTTGGGCTAATGATGCTAAAATTCTGATAAATGGTGTTGCTTTAACGAATAAAATTGAGGCAGGAAAATACATTGAAATCAAACGAATTTGGAAAAAAGGAGATATTTTATCACTACGCTTACCGATGGAAGTGCAATTGATGGAATCGAATCCTTTGGTTGAAGAAACTCGTAATCAAGTAGCCGTAAAAAGAGGGCCAATTGTATATTGTTTAGAGTCAAACGACTTGCAAAATGCTGAAAAAGTAAGCTCAATTTCGATTCCTACGAATACAAAATGGACGGCAAAATTAAGTAAAATCGGCAATGCAGAAATAATAACGCTTGATGGAACGGTAAAATCGGCAGGGAAAAAAGACTGGAAAAATTCGCTTTATCAACCCATTAGCACCAAAGCGTCAACCAAGACAAAAATTACCTTAATTCCCTATTTTGCTTGGGCAAATCGAGGACAGTCAGAAATGAGTGTTTGGTTGCCGTTGAGTAGGACAGATTTCTAATCTGTCAAAACTATAAAGAGTTTGGCACAAACAATGGGACACAGATGACACAGATTTTGTTCTGTAATCTGTGAAAATCTGTGTTATTTTTAATATCCGTGTCATCTGTGTACTAACTTTTTAACCGTAGCTAATTCAACCCATGAAATATTCACTAATTCTATTATTTTTTGCCACTTTTTTTTGCGTAAAAGCCCAAGATACTGTCCGTTATACGGGCAATACACTCGTGAATGTGGACTATCATCATGGGCAATTAACGCCTGCGGTTGGTGTCCATAATATTCAAACATTTCGGGCAAATCGTGAGCATCCAGAACTGGCAGGAGGTAGTAATTGGACGTATAATCACGCTCCAATGTTGGCATATTGGCAAAATACTTTTTATTTAGAATACCTCAGCGACCCCATTGGCGAGCATATTCCGCCAAGTCAATCATATTTATTGACTTCAAAAGACGGTTATAATTGGTCTAAACCAGTAGTCGTTTTTCCTCCTTATAAAATTCCCGATGGTTGGACAAAAACAGGCTATAAAGGTGTGGCGAAAGATTTATTTGCTGTGATGCACCAACGTATGGGCTTTTTTGTATCTAAGAAAAATCGCTTGTTGGTTTTGGCATATTACGGGATTACAATGGATGCCAAAGACGACCCCAACGACGGCAAAGGAATCGGGCGAGTGGTTCGTGAAATATTGCCCGACGGAACATTTGGAAGCATTTATTTTATTCGGAATAATGCCACTTGGGATAAATCAAAATCGGCTTATCCCTTTTATTCGAGCAGCAAAGACAAAGGATTTATTGAAGCCTGTGACGAATTATTGGCAACGCCTTTGATGATGCAACAGTGGGTGGAAGAAGCAGACCGAGATGACCCTTTGATTCCATTAAAAAGAGAAGCAAAAGCGTTTAGTTATTATCATTTACTCAATAAAAATGTGGTCGGACTATGGAAACACGCTTTGACCTCAATCAGTAAAGATGAAGGCAAAACGTGGGAATATAATCCCCTCAGAGCCCCGGGATTTGTGAATAGTAATGCTAAAATTTGGGGTCAAAAATTATCGGATGGACGTTATGCAACGGTTTATAATCCATCGGAATTTCGTTGGCCTTTGGCAATTTCTACGAGTGATAACGGACTGGATTACAAGAACTTATTGTTAGTAAATGGCGAAATTACAACGATGCGTTACGGCGGTAATTTCAAATCTTATGGGCCTCAATATGTCAGAGGTATTGAAGAAGGAAACGGCACGCCACCCGATGGCAATTTGTGGGTGACTTATAGCATGAACAAAGAAGATATTTGGGTAGCAAAAATTCCTGTGCCAGTAACGGAAGATGTTACCGAAAATATTGCGGAAGATTTTGCCAAAATGCCCCAAGAAAAAGCCTTAAATCTATGGAATATTTATAGTCCGTTGTGGGCTTCGGTGAAAATTGAAAACGCTCCCGATGGCTCAAAAGCCTTGACTTTGCGAGATAAAGATAAATTTGATTTTGCCAAAGTAGAACGAGTAATTCCAACCTCAAAAAGAGTGAATGTTGAATTTTCGATTATTCCATCACAGACCAATAAAGGCATTTTAAATATTGAATTTCAAGATGAAAAAGGAAATGCTGCCGTGCGGTTAATATTCGATTCGGATAGTTTGTTAAAAGCAAAAGTGGGCTATCGCCATTCGGGAATTCAGTCTTACGAAGCCAATAAACAATACGATATTCGCCTTGAACTCGACCGTTTTAAGCGGATGTATGACGTGTATATCAATGGGCAAAAAAAGGGAACGAAACTGTTTTTTGCTCCTGTGACTTCCTTTAAAAAAGTAGTTTTCAGAACAGGAGAAATTCGTCGTTATCCAAATGCAGATACGCCAACTGACCAAAATTTTGACGTAGAAAAAGCGGGAGAGCAAGACCCAGAGGCTATTTTTTATATCAAATCATTTAAAGCTACTAAACTTAATTAGTTTGTAGAACAGGTTTCTAACCTGTTACAATTCCCATGAAAAATAACCTAATTTATAGTCTGACATATAACTTATTGGCTCAACTTCCCGAAAGTTTTAAACTTTCGGGAAGTTCTAATCCCACTAAATTATGCCATGTTTTATATCTACTATTCCTTTCGCTTTTCGCAACGGCTTGTTCAAAAGACGTATATCTGTTTACGTCCTTTCACGAACCTGCTACCGATGGCTTGCGAATGCTCCACAGCACCGACGGTTATCATTGGAAGGACTTGAATAAAATCTTGTTAAAACCCACCAGTGGCAGTCAAAAAGTAATGCGTGACCCGTCCATTGTGCAAGGAAATGACGGCACTTTTCATTTGGTTTGGACAAGTAGTTGGCGGGGAGATTTGGGATTTGGTTACGCCAATTCAAAAGATTTAATTCATTGGTCGGAACAACAATTTATCAAGGTCATGGAACATGAACCTACCACGATAAATGTGTGGGCTCCTGAGTTATTTTTCGATAAATCAACCAAACAATTTACCATCATTTGGGCATCATGTATTCCAAATCGTTTTGAAAAAGGTATTGAAGATGAAAATAATAATCATCGAATGTATTTCACACAAACTGCTGATTTCAAAACATTTACAGTTACAAAACTATTACTTGACCCTAAATTTAGTGTAATTGATGCAGTGATTGTCGAGCGAAAGAAGGAAGATTTTATCTTGATTTTAAAAGATAACACTCGCCCCAATCGCAATATTAAAGTAGCCTTTGGCAAAACGCCAACGGGAGATTTTACAAATGTATCCGCTCCATTTACCAAGAATTTTACCGAAGGTCCTTCCGTGGTGAAAGTTGGAAATGAATGGCTGATTTATTATGATTCTTATCAAGACAAAACGTATGGAGCGATGAAAACGACTGATTTTGAGAAGTTTACAGATATTTCAAAACAAATTTCAATTCCCGAAGGACATAAACACGGAACGATTTTCAAGGTAAAAAAGAGAATTTTAAATGCGTTGCTCCAAAAGTAGCACAGGTTAAAACCTGTCTTGGAATAAATCATAGGACAGATTTTAACCTGTTAGCGAAACAATATAATTTTTAGACAGGTTGAAAACCTGTCCTACCAAATTCTAAAAATGAAACAACTATATCTGCTATTATTAAGCATTTTTTATATGAATTCAGCCCTAAATGCTCAGGTTATCTTACCTCGAATATTTGGGCATAATATGGTTTTGCAACGAAATAAACCGCTCAACGTTTGGGGAAAAGCCTCCGTTGGTGAACAAGTAAGCGTACAATTTGGAGGGCAACGTAAAACTACAAAAACCGACTCAGAAGGCAATTGGAGGATGAAATTAGCCTCCTTGAAAACATCAAATATTCCTGCAGAGATGGTTATTCAAGGGAAAAATACGATAACCTTAAAGAATATTTTGGTAGGAGAAGTTTGGCTTTGTTCGGGACAATCGAATATGGAATATACCATGCGGAAAAATAACAAAGTGACACGCCCAAACGTACAAGGACAAAATCCAGTGGATGAATTGCAATTTGCCAAAAATCCAAATATTCGCATTTTTTTAGTGAACCGTAAAGAACTCGTAAAGCCTGATTCTTTACATCGTGGTTGGAGTGTTGCCAAAGACTCTGCACTTCGTTCATTTTCGGCAGTTGGGTATTTTTTTGCGAAGGAAATAAATTTACAAACTGACGTACCAATCGGAATGATTTCGTCGGCAATTCCGGGCAGTAGAATTGAGCCTTGGATTTCAACGGAAGGGTTTGCCGAATCACCTGATTTCAAGGACAAAAAAGTGGATGGAGAACCCGCCAAATTTTATAATCCCATGATTCGTCCACTTGAACAATTTACGATGCGTGGCTTTTTGTGGTATCAAGGTGAAAGTAATTGTTTTTTGAAGGATTCTGTCCAATATACGCAGAAATTGACCACGCTTATTTCGAGTTGGCGGAAGGCTTGGCATGACAAAAAAATGCCTTTTTATTATGTTCAAATCGTCCCTTATTTATATTCTTCATCAAAAGGAAAAGTGGTTTTAAACAACAGAACACTACCTGCATTTTGGGAAGCACAGGCCAACGTGAGCAAAATTCTGTCCCAAACCGATTATGTAACAACCACCGATTTGATTGATTCTTTGACCGAATTACACCCTTCTTATAAATGGGAAATTGGCAAAAGATTGGCTTTTTTGGCTTTAAAAAATGATTATGGTAAGAATAAAATCGTAGCATCTGGACCAGATTTCGAGAGCATGAAAATTGAAAACGAAAAGATTATAATTTCTTTCAAAAATGTTGAAAATGGATTGTATAGTAAGGACGAAAAACCTTTGACATTCTTTGAAATAGCAGGAAAAGATGGGCAATTTGTACCTGCCGATGCCATTATTGAGGAGAATAAAGTTATCGTTTCTGCTCCAAATATTACCAATCCAACGGCAGTTAGATTTGCTTGGGATGAAACCGCCAAACCCAATTTATTTAACCAAGCTGGACTTCCTGCAAGACCTTTTAGAACGAAATAAAATCAGATGAAATACCTTTTTTACTTACTGTTTTTCTTAATTTTTCCCCAATTAATTTCTGCCCAAGAAACACAAAAAGTGTATCTATCTGGCACAGGAAATGACCAAACCGTAAATTGGGATTTCTTCTGTACCGCAGGACGAAATTCGGGAAAGTGGACTACCATTCCTGTACCTTCCAATTGGGAATTACAAGGTTTTGGCAAGTACAATTACGGCTTTTCAAAGGACAGTTCGAGGGGAAAAGAGCAAGGTTTGTATAAGCATACCTTTAACGTTCCTGCCACTTGGAAAGACAAAGCTATCAACCTTGTTTTTGAAGGAGTTATGACCGATGCAGAGGTGAAAATTAATGGTAAAATAGCAGGCGAAAAACATCATGGTGCTTACTATGCTTTTAAATATGACATTGGCAAATTAGTAACAATTGGGGCAAATACCATTGAAGTAACGGCGAGTAAACATTCTGAAAATCAATCAGTTAATGAGGCTGAACGCAAAGGGGATTTCTGGATTTTTGGGGGCATTTTTAGACCCGTTTATGTAGAAATTTTACCGTTTGAACACATTAATCGAATTGCTATTGATGCCAATGCAAAGGGTAATTTGAAAGCCAATATTCACGTAAATTCATTGACTGAAAAGGTAGAAATCAATGCTCAATTGCATACGATGGACGGGCGAAAAGTTGGCAATTCATTTACAAAAATCTTGTCTGCGGGACAAACAATTGTCTCTCTTGAAAACTCCTATTCTGCCATAAATTTATGGACTTCCGAAACGCCAAATTTGTATAAATTGGTGGTTAGCTTACTAAAAAATGGCAAAGTAATTCATGTAATAACCAAACAAATTGGCTTCCGAACGGTGGAAGTTCGTCAGCGTGACGGCGTGTATGTGAATGGTGTAAAAGTGAAATTTAAGGGTGTAAACCGTCATTCTTTTTGGGCAAATTCGGGACGAACGTTGAGCAAAAATATCAGTTTATTGGACGTTGGTTTGATGAAAGATATGAACATGAACGCCGTAAGAATGTCGCACTATCCACCCGACGACCATTTTTTGGCAGTTTGCGATTCGTTAGGGCTTTTTGTTTTTGATGAATTAGCGGGTTGGCACGGCAATTATGACACGCCAACGGGTACAAAATTATTGAAAGAATTGATGGTTCACGATGAAAATCACCCTTCGGTTATTTTTTGGATTAACGGAAATGAAGGCGGACATAATTACGAACTTGACCCAATTTTTCCGCAAGAAGATATTCAAAAACGTCCTGTAATTCACGCATGGGAAGATTTTGGCGGTTTCGACACCCAACATTATCGTGATTATAATTATGGAATTGGCAACTACGACAACGGTCATCATATTGTAATGCCCACCGAATTTCTTCATGGAATGTACGACGGTGGACACGGAGCAGGTTTAGAAGATTATTGGGAAAAAATGTGGGTATCTCCCCTTTCAGCAGGTGGTTTTTTATGGGATTTTGTTGACCAAGGAATTGTCAGAACCGATAAAAATGGTATTTTAGACACCGACGGAAATCATGCCGCCGATGGAATTGTGGGTCCTTATCGAGAAAAAGAAGGCAGTTATTTCACGATAAAAGAAGTGTGGAGTCCAATAAAAATGGAAGCCAAAGAAATTACTTCTGCTTTTGACGGAAAACTAACTATTGAAAACCGCTATCATTTTACCAATCTCAAAAACACGTCTTTTTCTTGGAAATTGAAGCAATTAGGCACAAAAAACAATACCGAAAAAACAGGAATTATCCATGCTCCAAACCTAAATCCACTCGAAAAAGGACAACTAAACATCGATTTACCAAGCGATTGGCAACGTTACGATGTATTGTATGTAACGGCTTTTGATGCGTACAAAAAAGAAATTTTTACGTGGAGTTTTAAAATTACGTTACCCGAAACAATCGCTAAAAAATTAGTAGAAACGAAAGGTTCAACAGTTGTAGCGTTGACAGAATTAGATTCAATTTATCAAGTTCGGGCAAAAGATTTGACCATTTCATTCAATAAAAAAACGGGATTACTACAAGAAGTTAAAAACCAAAAAGGCATTATTCCTTTTGCAAAGGGTCCAATTGTGCAAGAAGGAGCGACTAATTTTCAAGGATTTACGCAAAAATCAGTCGATGGAAATCTTGTTATAGAATCTACTTTTAATCAAAAAAGTGCTTACAATACGCTTCAATGGACGATTTATCCTTCTGGTTGGGTAAAAATGAAAGTTAACTATTTCCCTGCGGCTTATTTGACAACCTTTTTTGGCGTTAATTTTTCTTTCCCCGAAAAAGACATAAAAGGCGTGGAATATATGGGAAATGGCCCTTATCGAGTTTGGAAAAATCGGATGAAGGGAAATCAATTTGGGGTTTGGAAAAAGGATTATAACAATACCGAAACGGGGGAAATTCCTTTCGTTTATCCTGAATTTAAGGGCTATCATTCCAATATGTATTGGTGTAAATTTCTGACTACTACCCAAGATTTTACGGTAGTTACCGAAAACGAAGATGTATTTTTCAGACTCTTTACGCCAGCTTTTAAAACAGACCCTTATCAAAATTATGTACTCAACTTTCCGAGTGGGGATATTTCATTTATGCAAGGTATTTCGGGCTTAGGTTCAAAAACAAACCGTGTCGAAAATACAGGGTCTATGAGCATGAAACATATTTTTTATGATTACGAAAAAGACCCAAAACGTGCCATTGAATTGGTACTTTATTTTGATTTTACGGGTAAGTAACACAGGTTTTAACCTGTACGTAACCTAATAATAAACAATTTTACAGACTGAAGTCTGTGTTACAAATTTATACAGACTAAAGTCTGTGTTACAAATTTATACAGACTAAAGTCTGTGTTACAAATTTATACAGACTAAAGTCTGTGTTACAAATTTATACAGACTAAAGTCTATGCTACTAACATGACCAATATCGTAGAACGTTTAACCACATTGGATTATATTATCGTGATTGCCTATTTGGTTATTTTGATAATTATCGGGTATCGAGCCAGTTTTTCTGCCAAAACCAAAGATGATGAAACCCTTTTTTTAGCCAATAAATCATTGGGTTGGGCAAGTATCGGGTTCAATATGTGGGGAACAAATGTTGGTCCTTCCATGCTCTTGGCTTTTGCCAGTATTGGGTACAGCACGGGCATTGTGGCAGTCAATTTTGAATGGTACGCCTTCGTATTTTTGTTTTTATTAGCCATCGTTTTTGCTCCAAAATATTTGGCTGCCAACGTGTCCACGATGCCCGAATTTATGGGGAAACGCTACGGCAATTCTACCCAAAATATTTTAGCTTGGTACGCTCTTATCAAAATTTTAATCTCTTGGTTATCATTGGGTTTGTTCGCAGGAGGTTTTTTAGTTCGACAAATTTTAGGCGTTCCGATGTGGCAATCGGTGATTGTTTTGGTACTTTTTGCGGGTTTATTTGCCTTTGCGGGCGGACTAAAAGCCATTGCTAAAGTGAATGTTTTTCAAATGATTTTATTGATTGGCGTTTCGCTGACTTTAACGATTTTGGGCTTGATAAAAGTAGGCGGAATTTCAGCGATGTACCACAGTGTTCCGAGTAATTATTGGTCGTTAATTCATCCTTCCGACGATAAAAAATATCCTTGGCAAGCCATTTTATTGGGTTATCCCGTTTCGGCAATTGCCTTTTTTTGTACTGACCAAGCAATGGTACAATCGGTTTTGGGAGCAAAAAATTTGGAACAAGGGCAAATGGGCGTAAATTTTATCGGCTGGTTAAAAATATTGTCTTTACCCCTTTTTATCCTAACGGGCGTTATCTGTTTTATCCTCTATCCTAACTTAAAAGACCCTTCGGAAGCCTACATGACGATGGTAACAAACCTGTTTCCTGCGGGCATGAATGGGCTTGTGATTGTAGTATTGATTGCTGTTTTAGTTGGTACAATTGGCTCTTCGTTGAACTCACTAAGTACGGTTTTCACGATGGATGTGTATGCCAAAAAGATAAATCCGAACGCTACCAATAAGGAACTCATCAAGGTTGGGCGGATGTCGGTAATCGCTGGTTGTTTGTTTGCGATTATGATGGCGTTGGCAATTGATAACATCAAAGGACTGAATCTTTTTGATGTTTTTCAATCGGTTTTAGGCTTCATCGCTCCACCTTTATCGGTCGTATTTCTTTTGACGGTTTTCTGGAAACGTACCACTCGTAAAGCGGTAAATGGTATTTTATCATTCGGTTCGGCTTTTAGTTTAAGCGTGGGCGTATTGTATTTATGGGTTTTTACGCCCGATAAATACCCAATTTGGCCTCATTATATGCTTTTATCTTTTTACATTTTTGCCTTTTTGTTTGTGGTAGCCGTTCTAATTTCATTATTCGACAAAAATCCTACGGTTTATGAAACGACTGCACAAGAAATCAGCGACCGTATAAAACCCACCCGCCGAGTATGGATTTTATGGATTTCCTTAGCCGTTGTAATGGTGAGTTTGTACTTATATTTTGGGTAAAAGTAGCACAGACTTCAGTCTGTAAAAAAGAAAGGAAAAATGACAGACTAAAGTCTGTGTTACTAATATAAAATCAAAAACAATGTCAATACAAAAGTTTCCTTCCTTGACAAAAATGCTGTCGGCGTTTTTGTTCTTTTTACTTTCATTGCCCACGTTTGCACAACAAGCTACTTGGATTTGGTATCCAGGGGATTATGAAGTTTGGTTGGGCAATAAAATGCAAAATCGTCGTACAGAACGGGGTTCGTTTTTGCCTCCATTCTGGAAATTAGATAGCCATTATAACCTAATTGATTTTCACAAAGACTTCAATGTGCCTGAAAATGAGGAAGTTGAATTATTTGTAGAAGGACAATATAACGTAAAATTAGACGGCAAACCATTTACAGGTTATCCAAAAAAAATTACCGTACCCGCAGGAAAACACCGCATTAGTTTAAAGGTTTTTTGTCAGGATAGAGTGCCTTCTATTTTCGTAAAAGGAAAAACGATTGTATCTGACGGAACGTGGTTGGTGACTTTTGAAGACAAAGAATGGATTGATGAAACAGGAAAAGCATCCGACCAATCGGGAACAACTTGGCTGAATGCAGGATTCTGGAATTTTAATACGCCACAAATTCCACCTTCTAAATTTTCGTTGACTACACAAGAGCAATTTGCTGTAAAAACGGAGAAAAAAGATAAAGCCATTTTGTTGGATTTTGGAAAAGAAACGTTCGGTTTTGTGAAGTTAAAAGGCTTGAAAGGAAAAGGGAATTTGACGATTTATTACGGAGAATCGAAAGAAGAAGCCCTTTCGCCCGAACATTGCGAAACCTTAGATAATTTGGAAATTAATCTTTCGCAAAAAAAGGATTCCACGATGGAATTGACCAAAGCATTTAGATATGTAAACGTAACTTTTGACGGTACAATTTCGCTTGATTCTGTTTCAATGTTGTACGAATATTTACCCGTTGCTGAAAGAGGTGGTTTTCGTTGTTCGGATGAGCAAATTAATAAGATTTACGACGTTGCTAAATATACCTTGCACCTCAATACACGTGAGTTTTTTATCGACGGAATCAAGCGTGACCGTTGGATTTGGTCGGGCGATGCGTACCAAAGTTATTTGATGAACTATTACCTCTTTTTCGATTCGCCAACCGTGAGCCGTACTTTATTGGCATTGCGTGGAAAAGACCCCGTAACGAGCCACATTAATACCATTATGGATTATACATTTTATTGGTTTTTAGGCATTTACGATTATTATCAATACACGGGCGACAAAGAATTTATCAAACAATTTTATCCAAGAATGCAGACGTTAATGGAATATTGTTTGAGTCGTAGAAATAAAAATGGCATGATGGAAGGCTTGGCGGGTGACTGGATTTTTATCGACTGGGCAGAAGGTCTGAGCAAAAAAGGCGAAGTAAGTTTTGAGCAATTACTCTTGACCCGAAGCTTAGAAACGATGGCTTTATGTGCCAATATCGCCAACGATAACAAAGGAGCAGACCGTTACAAAAGCATTGGAACGGAACTAAAAACCAAGTTTTTTGCTAATTATTGGAACAACGAAAAACACGCTTTTGTCCATAGCCAAGTGGATGGAAAGCAAACCGAAAACGTAACTCGTTACACTAATATGTTCGCTATTTTCTTCAATTATTTAGACGAATCCAAGAAACAAGACATCAAAACGCACGTGCTTTTGAACGATAAAATCCAGAAAATTACCACCCCTTATATGCGTTTTTATGAATTGGAAGCCCTTTGTGCGTTGGGCGAACAAAAATATGTATTGAAAGAAATGAAAGACTATTGGGGCGGAATGTTGAACCTCGGAGCAACCTCATTTTGGGAAGAATATAACCCCAATAAAAAAGGAGCGGAACACTATGGAATGTACGGCAGAGAATTTGGAAAAAGCCTTTGTCATGCTTGGGGGGCAAGTCCAATTTATCTTTTAGGAAAATATTATTTAGGAGTAAAACCACTTTCACCCGCCTACGAAACGTATTTGATAGAGCCACAATTAGGCGGTTTACAATGGATGGAAGGCTCAGTTCCCACGCCAAAAGGAGAGGTAAAATTAGCAGTTTCAGATAAGAAAATTACCGTTACAGGAGCAGAATCAGGTACAGGAACTTTGCGTTTTAAAAGTACCATAAAACCAAGTTGCAAGCAGGGAATTGTGAAAGAAATTTCACCTAAAAACTTTGAATTGACGGTTGAAAAAGGGAAAGAATATGTGGTTGAATATGAGACAATTAAATAATTTTAAGTAACAAATTTGTGCTACCAACCTCACCCCGCCCCCTCTCCAAAAGAGAGGGGAGCATTCGTCCGAGTAATCTCCCCTCTCTTTTGGAGAGGGGTCGGGGGTGAGGTTTTACAGGCTATTTTTGAAATGAAAATGGAAAGAATTACAGCAACATATTATATAGAAACACCTTTTGAAGTAGCCAAAGCTGCCGCAGTTTTAGCGGGCGAGCAATCATCTGGCACTTTTGTGTCAGTCCCCAACGAAACGGAAGAATTAAAGCAACGATTTGCCGCCCGTGTAGAAAGTATTGAGCATCTGGAAACCGTTACTGAACCTGCTATTCCTGGGGCGAATAGCAAAGATGGCAAATACCACAGAGCTATTGTAAAAGTAAGTTGGAGTATCGAAAATTTTGGGTTTAATCTTCCTGTGATGGTTTCCACTCTTCAAGGTAATTTGTATGAAATCACTCAATTTACAGGGTTAAAATTGATGGATATTGACCTCCCAGAAAGTTATGCAAATCATTATTCGGGGGCGAAATTTGGGATTGAAGGTTGCAGAAAATTAACCAATGTACATGACCGACCCTTGATTGGCACTATCATCAAGCCGTCTATTGGCATGAGTCCCGAGCAAACAGCGGATATTGTAAAAACATTGGCAGAAGCAGGAATTGATTTTGTAAAAGATGATGAATTAATGGGTTCATCCGCCAATTCTACTTTTGAAAATAGGTTGGATGTCGTGATGAAAGTTATCAATGATTATGCGGATAAAACGGGCAAAAAAATAATGTATGCCTTCAACATTACTGGCGAAGTCGATGAAATGCAAGACCGTTATGAAAAAGTAGTAAATGCTGGCGGCACTTGTGCCATGATTAGCATTAATAGTGTCGGTTTGTCGGCTACCAAAAAGATTTGCGATAATGGAACATTGGCAATTCACGCCCATAGAAATGGTTGGGGAATGATGACTCGTCATCCATTATTAGGCATTGATTTTAAAGCCTATCAGAAAATTTGGCGTTTAGCGGGCGTTGACCAATTACACGTAAATGGTATCCAAAATAAATTTTGGGAAACGGACGACAGCGTTGTAAATTCTATTCAATCGCTAAAAGAGCCATTTTCCCATCATAAAAATATTTTGCCCGTTGTGTCGTCGGGGCAATGGGGTGGACAGGCATTTGAAACTTATCGAAGAACCCAAACCGTTGATTTGCTGTATATGGCGGGTGGCGGAATTATGGCTCATCCGATGGGTGCAGCGGCAGGTGTGGTGGCATTACAACAAGCATGGAAAGCTACCGTTGATGGTTTGACGTTGGAAGAAGCCAGAAATCAATACAAGGAATTTGATAAAGCGGCTGAGAAATTCGGGAAATAATTTAATTCGCACGGGTGAGGTTTTCTGCCAACAAGTATTCGAGTCTTAAATACTTCCTTAAAAATAACAACATGAAAAAAATACTTTTAGCATTTTATGGCGATGATTTTACAGGCTCGACCGATGCACTGGAATTTATTACTACGGCTGGGGCTAAAAGCATATTATTTATCGACCCCCCAAGCCAAGAAACATTAGCGAAATTTCCCAATCTGAATGCCTTTGGCGTAGCGGGCAAAACAAGAGCATTGCCCCCCGAAGAAATGGAAGAAGTTTTGATGGAAGCATTCACGGCAATAAAATCAATTCAGCCCCAACACATTCACTATAAAGTATGCTCAACATTTGATTCGTCACAAAATATCGGAAGTATCGGCAAGGCAATAGATTGTGGTTTGGCAGTTTTTCAAAACAAAAAAATACCTGTCATTGGTGGCACACCTGCATTGGGTCGATATTGTGTTTTTGGCAATTTATTTGCCCAAATGGGTATTGGCAGTCAAGGCAATGTATATCGTTTAGACCGCCACCCTTCCATGAGCAAACACCCCGTAACGCCCTCATCGGAGAGTGATTTACGTATCCATTTATCCAAACAAACGACTCAAAACATTGGTTTGTTGGACTTTGTGCAAATGCAACAACCACAAAATAATTGGGCAGATAAATTGACCGATGAAAAAGTAATTTTGATAGATGCACTTTACAATGAACAAATGCCACGAATCGGGGCATTTATGGAGCAAATGGCATCAGAAAATTCTCCACTATTTTCAGTTGGTGGCTCTGGCGTAGAAATGGCTTTGGGTGGTTATTGGAATAAAACCAATATTTTACATCCAAAAAAAGAATGGAAAACATTAGCACCTTCCGAAAAATTATTGGTCGTTTCGGGTAGTTGTTCACCCATAAGTGCCAATCAGATAAAATATGCAAAACAACATGGTTTTGACGAAATAATTCTTGACGCTTTGGCAATTAGTAAGCGTAATTGTTTAGATGAAACACTATTTGAAATATTATCAGAAAAATTCGAGACATCAAATAAAATAATTGTTCATACAGGCGATAAAAAAACAGACAATTTACCTTCTGAAATTTTGGGAAATGCCTTGGGATTAATTGCCAAATATGCCGTTGAACAGTGTAATATAAAACGAGTGGTTGTAGCGGGCGGAGATACCAGTAGTTATGCTGCAAGAGCCATGCAAATAAAAGCGGTAGAAATGATTACCCCTGTGGTGAAAGGTGCTCCGTTGTGCAAAGCCTATTCCGATAATGTGATGATTGAGGGCTTAGAAGTAAACTTTAAAGGCGGACAAGTAGGGAGCGAAAATTACTTTACTTTATTTGTTTCCGAGTAACCAATAGCATTTTTTAACAAAATATAGATATGTCAAATTCAAACGAAAATCAGTTAGATAAGCCAAAAACATTAGGACTCATCCACACCTCAGCTACGCTTGTACCGCTTTTTGCAGAATTGTGTGCCAAATATTTACCCCATCTAAAAACATTCAATATTGTAGATGATAGCCTTATCAAAAACACCATTGCTTGTGGTGAACTCACTAAATCTACTTCGGCAAGAGTTGTAAATTATGCCGAATCAGCCAAAGAAGCAGGGGCAGACTATATTTTATACACGTGTTCATCTATTGGACCAGCCGTAGAAATTGCAGCAAGTTTGCAAGATATTCCTGTATTACGAGTTGACCAACCAATGGCAGATAAAGCCGTTCAGATTGGGCATAAAATTGGGGTGATTGCTACCCTACAAACCACCTTAGCCCCTACTTCTGATTTAGTAGCAAGACGGGCAAAAGTAGCAGGTAAAGATATAGCCATAACCGCTGTACTTTGCGAAGGTGCTTTTGAGGCATTAATGAGTGGAGATACCGCTACACACGACCAAAAAGTGGGTGATGCTTTAAAAGAATTATCTAAAAAAGTAGATGTCATTGTGTTAGCACAAGCCAGCATGGCAAGGGTCGTAGATATGCTAAGTGATGACGAAAAGCAAGTGCCAATCTTGGCAAGTCCACCAATTGCAATGGAATATTTAGCTTCAATTTTGTAATTAATTGCTTGTCTTTACACGACTAAAAAGAGCCATAGGCTCGATAAATTTTGTAGCAACGGATTTCAATCCGTTGATGAAAAGATATTTATATTTTAGAGTTCAGTTGTAACAAAACATTTAAAATGGTTCGAACCTACAACGCTAATATGTCTCTGACATATAATTTTCAACGGATTGAAATCCGTTGCTACAAAATGTACCAAGCCTACGGCTTTTTTAGGTAAAAACATCTATACAAATCGTAATCTTTTAAAGCGGTTTCTATCTCAAATATCCAAGTCTTTTAAAAGCTAACTATGAAAAAACTTCAACAAATAAGCCTCCTATTGTGCGTATTGGCACTAATCGTAACGCTCATTGGTGTAATACAAAACAATAGTTTACTGTATCGTTTTGGTGGGTTGAGTACTGCATTCACATTGGCTTTTGGTATTGCAGCCATTGAGTCGCTAAAAGGCTATCAATATACCACTTGGATAATCACGGCAGTGGTGGCAGGAATGCTATTTCCACAAGCTTTTACCACGTGGGGAGGCATAAATCTTAGAGACAAAACCCTGATTTTAGTTATCATTCAAGTCGTAATGTTGGGCATGGGTACGCACATGAGTCTCCATGATTTCAAAGGTTTGGCAACCACTGGCAAAGGGGTTTTGGTAGGTTTATTTTGTCATTTTAGCGTAATGCCTCTGATGGGTTTTTTACTCACTAAAATATTTCATTTCGAGCCAGAAATTGCCGCAGGAATTATCTTGATTGGTAGTTGTAGCAGTGGTTTGGCAAGTAATGTAATGGTTTATTTAGCAAAAGCCAATTTGGTGTTAAGTGTAATTGTTACGGCTATGGCAACATTGGTTGCTCCTTTTTTAACGCCTTTGCTCATGAAAACCTTGGCAGGAACACTTATCAATATCAATTTTTTAGATATGATGATGGAAATTATTAAAATTGTCTTAGTGCCAATTGGAGCAGCATTATTCCATGATTTTCTTAAAAATACTACGCCATCACAGTATGAAAAAGCATTAAAAGCAGTTATCATTTCTGCTCTCTGGATAGGGTTTGTGGTGTTTTTTTCTAATATTATTCAAAAGGTAGAACTGAGACAAAGTTTTATCCTGAGCGGATTTATTGCAGGGGCAATAGTGGCAGGTTTTGTGTACCATTGGCTCTATAAAAACTTTCCAATTATTGATAAAATCATGCCCTATATTTCCATGTTTGGCATCATTTATTTTACTACCGTTACCACCGCTGCTGGAAGAGAAAATCTCATGAAAGTTGGCTTTCTTTTGTTTCTGGCATCGGTTATCCATAATGCCGCAGGTTATTTCTTTGGCTATTGGTTAAGCCGTTTGTTCGGAATGGATAAAAACAGTAGCCGAACGATTGCTTTTGAAGTAGGTTTGCAAAATGGCGGTATGGCAAGTGGCTTGGCAGGTAGCATGGGCAAATTAGGAACTGTTGGGTTAGCGGCAGCAGTATTTAGTCCTTGGATGAATATTAGTGGCAGTATTTTAGCCAATTATTGGCGAAAAAGACAAGTAAAAGAAGTAAATTCTGAAAATAAAATACTCTTCCCATGAAACTAAAACTCCTCATTTTTCTTTACTTATTCACTGCATTTGACTCGTTTTCTCAGGCGTTAATCGTTAATCATTTGCGTTGCGAATATCTACAAAATCCACTCGGAATAGAAAGTAAAAGCCCACGATTAAGTTGGCATATTTTTAGTAATCAACGGAATATTTCACAAACTTCTTATCAAATTTTGGTGTCTGATTCGCCCGAATTATTACAAAAAAATCAAGGTAATTATTGGAATTCGGGCAAAATAAATTCAGATGAAAGTATCCAAATTGCTTATCATGGAAAAGTTTTAGAAGCAACAAAAACCTATTACTGGAAAGTGAAAATTTGGGATAATCAAAAGTATGAGTCTGCTTGGAGTGAGGTCAACCAGTGGCAAATGGGATTGCTAAAAAAAGAGGATTGGAAAGGTGCTTCTTGGATTGCTTACGAAAAATTGGAAGACTCTTTGAGTAATGTTTTGCCAAGTGATAACATTAAAGATAAACGACTGTATAATAATACCTTACCTATATTTCGTAAAGATTTTTCAACGCAAAAAACGATTGAAAAAGCAACCATGTTTATCTGTGGTTTGGGACATTTTGAAATGAGTTTGAATGGTAAAAAAGTAGGCGACCATTTTTTGGATGCGGGTTGGACAAAGTACGATAAACAAGCACTTTACGTAAGTTTTGATTTGACAAAAGACCTAAAAAAAGGCAAAAATACCTTGGGCGTTATGCTTGGAAATGGCTTTTATTATGTGCCATCCGTCAAAGGGAGATACCGTAAATTGAAAGTACAATTTGGTTATCCAAAAATGATTTGTCGTTTGAAAATTCAGTATAAAGACGGTTCTTCGGAAGATATTTTGAGTGATACTTCGTGGAAAACTGCCCCAAGTCCTATAACTTTTTCAAGTATTTATGGCGGCGAAGATTATAACGCCAATTTGGAAGAAACAGGTTGGGATACGCCTGATTTCAAGGATAATTTATGGAAAAATGCCCTTGAAGTTGATGGAATTCCAAGCTTAAATTCTCAAATGGCGGCTCCGCTAAAAGTCATGGAAACGTTTAATCCTAAAAAGCAAAATACGCTTTCATCGGGCGATTTAGTTTTTGATTTAGGACAAAATTTTTCAGGCATTATTTCGCTGTCGGTCAAAGGTAATCAAGGCGATACTGTTCGTATTTATCCTGCCGAATTATTGAATGCTGATGGTTCAATCAATCAAAAAGCTTCGGGAAGTCCTTTTTATTTTACTTATATCTTAAAGGGAAAAGGCATCGAAAATTGGACTCCCCGATTCACTTATTACGGATTTCGATATTTGCAGGTTAAGGGAGCAATTTTTAATGATGAATCAAATCTTAAAAACAAAGCTAATTTATTGTCAATCAAAGGATTACACACTCGGAATTCAGCCGAAACGATTGGGAATTTTACCTGTTCAAATGAACTTTTTAACAAGACAAATACGCTGATTGATTGGGCGATAAAAAGCAATATGGCATCCGTTTTTACCGATTGTCCGCACCGTGAAAAATTGGGTTGGTTAGAAGAATTGCACTTGGTTGGGGCATCGGTTCGGTTTGGCTATGACGTTCCAAATCTATTCAAAAAATCAGTTACCGACATGAATTATTCTCAATTATCGGACGGTTTAGTTCCCGAAATTTCCCCCGAATATGTAAAGTTTGATTATGGCAATGGAATGTTTCGAGATTCGCCCGAATGGGGAAGCAGCAGCATTATTGTGCCTTGGTATTTGTATCATTGGTACGGCGAAACGCAAACCTTAGCAGATGCCTATCCGATGATGAAAAAGTATTTGGAATACTTAGCAGGAAAAGCCAAAAACCATATTTTATCTCAGGGTTTGGGCGATTGGTACGACCTCGGCCCTAATAAACCTGGGGTTTCACAATTGACTCCGATGGGCGTAACAGGCACGGCAATTTATTATTACGACTTACAAGTAATGCAACAAATTGCGACCGTTTTACACAAAAAATACGATGCAATCCAATACGAAAAATTGGCATTAGACGTAAAAAAATCCTTTAACGAAACCTTTTTCAATCCAGAAACGAAGCAATACGCTTCGGGTAGTCAGACTGCCAATGCAATGGCTGTTTACATGAAATTGGTTGAGCCTGCCGATAAAAAAGCCGTCGTTGAAAATATCGTTAAAGACATTCGGAAGCGAAATAATAGCTTGACGGCGGGCGATATTGGGTATCGTTATTTATTGCGAGTATTGGAAGATGAAGGAAAATCGGAAGTCATTTTTGAGATGAATAACCGTTCAGATGTGGCAGGTTATGGCTATCAATTGGCTCAAGGAGCAACTGCTTTAACGGAATCTTGGCAGGCTTTACCAACCGTTTCAAACAATCATTTTATGCTCGGACACCTCATGGAGTGGTTTTATAGCGGTTTAGCAGGTATCAAACAAGATGAAAGTGCAACGGCTTTCAAGAAAATTATCATTAAACCGCAAGTGGTTGGTGATGTAACTTTTGCCAAAGCAAATTATCAATCTCCCTACGGAAAAATCATGAGTGATTGGACGAAAAAAGGCGAACATTTTACGCTAAAAATAGAAATTCCAGTAAATACAACAGCAACAATTTATCTACCTGCGACTGCTAAATCGAAAATTTCAGTAAATGGCAAAATCGTTAAAAATTTAGATTTTCAAGAAGATAAAGCCATATTAAATATTGGGTCAGGACAGTATTTATTTGAGGTGGTTGAGTAACACAGACTTCAGTCTGTACATTTAATAAAATTAGTTGGTTATTAGAAAATCAATCTACCCATTTTCTAATAACCAATTCCTCAATAACCTAAATCTTCACTAAAATCTTCTTCAATTTTCGAGTGTGATTAATTTCGATTCCCTCAATAAATACTCGAAAACCCTTTCCTTTTCTATATTTTTCACCTGTTTTATCCCACAGAATTGTGAAATTTTTTCCGTGATATTGTACCTTGTCTAAACAAAACCAATCCCATTGTTGGGCGGTAATAATTGGGTTAATTTCTACGATATTATCTTCACGAGGTTTAAAGCCGACTAAATCATTAATTACCAAATCCGCAAAACTCGAATGGTTGTAAAATTTACTCCTCGGATTGTCCCCTTTTAGCCATTCGCCATTCTTTTCATCCTGATATTCACCCAAATACAATTTTCCATTCATTTGATGCGAGTTGGCATATTTTTGCAATTCATCATAAAAAACCTGTTTCGTAATTCGTCCGTGATGCTTATAATTGGTCAATAAATTTGATAAACCTTTTATGGTCTGCGTAGTAGCAAAAGGCCAAACGGCTCCGTCCCACTCGCAACCATGACCAGAACCATGCGTTCTAAATAATGAATGACGACGTTCAGCGGTTGTAATGCCCCATTTTGCCTTAAAACCAGTGGTATCCAATAGCTGACTCCATTGATTTGCATAGTTCTTTTGGTCGTTGGGCAAATTAAAATACCAAGGAATAAAACCTAATTCTTCCCGAGCATCACACAATTTAGATTCTTTTTCTAATCTAACTTTAAAGAAAGAATTGTTCTCATCCCAAAGTGAATCTAAGACTGCTTTTTTCAAGAAATCCGCCTTTTGTCTATACTTATTTTGTAAGCTATCGTTGTGTAAAATCGCTGCCATTTTCGTTAAAGCAAGGGCATTTCCGTACATATAACTATTGATGGTCGGGCGAATATTCTTTGCTTTTCGTCCACCCGAAATAGATTCTTCCATCGCATCTTTCACATCAAATTGATAGAACATTCCGTTGGATAATTGCCTTTCGGTTTCCCAAAGTTTGTAGTCGTTAGAAAGGGTAATAAGATTTTTTTCGAGGAACGATTTATCCAAATTTACCAAATAACGGTTGTAAACGGCATCATCAATCCAACTACTAAAAGCATGAAAACGTTGCACCGAATGTTTGGGGTCGATGTGTAACCAAAAGTTAATATAATCGTCGGCATATTGTTGATTGTGTAGCCAACGAGTTTCATAAATATGATGCCCCAAAGCACTGCTGATGGCATTATGCTTGCCTGCGTGTTTGACATTAGTGATAAATTCGGTAAAAATAAACCCGTCAGAAGTTTGTTTTAAATGCTTCCGCAAAGCCCACCAACGATAATAATACACCGTTTGAATAGTCGAATCGGGACATTCAAAAAGCGGAATATTTTCGGATAACCAATGAAGAGATTCTTTATTCGCAACATAATTAACAACGGCTTCTTCGCTATCAAGTGCGTTGAATTGTTGTACATATTTTGCTAATTTCTCATTATTCAAAACGGTATTTTTCTGACTAAAAACTGTATTGAATGGCAAAAAGCAAATTAAAAATAGTATGTAATTGCGTTTTTTTAAAATTTTCATTTTCAGCTAATATTTAGTGAAATTTAAGGTTAAGCTTCTCCGAAGCCGTTGGAATTTCTCATTTTTTACTACAAATGTTATACTTCTCCGAAGTAATTAATCTTAATATTACTTCGGAGAAGTACGACATTTGTAGCAAGTTACAGTGTGTTCAATACAGCTTCGGAGAAGCTCAACCTTAATTGTTTTTAAAATTTTCGGAACTGTATACTTATTAATGCAAGTCCTAAAAACCTCACCCCCAGCCCCTCTCCGATGGAGAGGGGAGCATTCTTCCACTTTTTTCTCCCCTCTCCATCGGAGAGAGGTCGGGGGTGAGGTTTTGCATTAATAAGTATATAAGTCCGAAAATTTTTATGGGATACTTATTATTAAGAATAACTCATTTTCTAATCATATTTAGGATGATATTTACTCAAACAACCAATCAATATTTTTTTTATTCCCTGCCAAACCTGCGTCAAATACTTTTAAATCCTGTTTTCCTTCCACAAAACCCAAAATTAAGGCTACCCCTTTTGCCAAAGTCAGCGTATTTTTTCCTGCTTCAAACGTATAAGTATGAACATTGACCGCCCCCCAATTATCCGCTAAAAGAGCATTGGAAATTTTTGCTTCAGTTTGTCCAAAATTATTGGCACTTGCATCAATTTCAAGCTGTGGTTTTTGCAAAAATGGATTCTTTTTTGTGCTATACATGGGCAACGTTTCATTGAAATATCCGACCAAAACTTTCACAGGCAATTTTGTCGAAAAAGTAATACTTGTACCTTCTGATTGCTGTTTGTTTTTTGCCAAACGAATACCTTTCAATAACTTTAATTCTGGTGCTATTTCACTGATTGTAAGCGTAGTATCTGAAAATAAAACTTGCCCTTTTTCTAATGGATATTCTCCTTCAATGGTCGATAAAAGGGTGATTTCGGCAGGTTTTAAATATTGAATTTCTGCTTTTTTTGTCACATTAGTATGTTTTAAAGAATCAATCGAAAAACGAAATCTATCTAATTCTTTTTGGAAAACGGGCAACATTTCTTGCCAATGAATAAAAGTCGCATCCACGCCACGCATTGGTATTTTGCGTTGCTTGGTTTGCATACTATTGGCATACAAATAAGTGTCTTTTGTAAGATTTGTCAAGGTGGTATAATGCTGCACACTTTGCTCTAAATGGGGTAAAGCCTTGTCCAAATCACGAATATCGTTGCTGTATTTATACCGCAAAACATCCAACGAAGCCATTGCTTTTTCTGCATAAAAATTTGCCATGGCACGGTAACAATGCACATCATTTTGCAATCTTTTGAACTCCTCGTTGTTATTATTTACCTGATTTGAAACTGAATTTATTGCCTCAAATGCCTTCTGAGCGTGCGTAACGACCTCATTGGCAATTTGTACGGGTGTTTCGCCAAGGTGTTTTTCACCTTTCCACTCCTTCTCGGCATAATCAATAATTTTCTCGCCTTCGGGTGCTTCTGAATCATACAATAAATTCAAAAGCCCGTACCGATTTGGGTTAATTAATTGCGTCATCAACATTCCCAAGGTTAGCGTTTGTCGGTTGCCGTCCGTAATGCCGTATCTACGAAGTAGTTTTGGGGCAATTTCGCCCGTTTCTTGGTATGCTTGCAAGACTGCTTTGGCTTGATTTGAGGTTAAACCGAATTTTTTACCGATGTGTTCTTGCCAATAAATTTCCTCTCCCTTTCGTTCACGATTTGCCTTCCACGCATATCTCGCCCACGTTTTGTACCACATTTCATCACGGTCAAGTTGCAAAATTCGTTGGGGCGTTTTGTCGGCTGTATAAGGCCAATCCCAATACGAAGCCTGTGGATAAAGATGCAATGCGTTGGCTTCATAAATGTTGTGCATCGCTTGCACAGACTTTTGAATAAAGTCGGGAGAACTATATCGGAAGGGTTCTAAATTAGATAAAAGATGCACATTTTCAACGTGAACCGTTCCAATTCTACTTAATTTTCGGTGCAATTCTGCCCACGAACCCCTTGGTGTATAAGTAGTTATGGCTTCTCCATTGTATTTTGCCATCGTATAAAGATTTTTGTACAAAGGCAAGGCATCCTTCATCACTCGGGGAGCGTCGGAGTCGTGAGCCCTCAACACAATAGGCGGTTCGGTGGTGCTACCGATGGCTTTCAAACCATCTTGAACTCCTGGAATAATCGTTTTTGTAAACCAATCTACATCATCTTGCCCCGCTCCTTCCATCGCCTCACCGAGCGTAATTAATAAACCAACGTTAGGATATTTCTCGACAAAAGCGGTAATTGATTTACGAGTATAATCTGAAATTAGGGGAGTTATCGGACGGTTTCGGTCTTGGGTTTTAATATTATGATGTTCGGCAAATGGTTTTGACACGATAATATTGTAGAACATTTGAATCACCCAAATACCTCGTTTATCGGCTTCTTCGGTTAAAAAACGATACATTTCTTCGTTCTTTTTGAAGGTTTCATCATCCACTTCAACCGCATACGGATAATCTTTTAATTTCACTAAGGAAGCAAAGGGATGTCCATTCCAAAGATAGAGCGAATTGTACCGATTTTCGACCATCATATCTAAGTATTTTGTCCATAATTTTTTATTGTAAAACCAAGGAAAAGACTCAGGCGTATAGGGATATTCGTACACCTCACGATTGGGTAAAAGGGCTGGTTTTTGTAACCCAACGCAAGTGCCACGCAACACCATTTCAGGGATTTCTGTCACGGTAATTTGTGAAGGCATTTTTCCGTTTTCTTTGATTCGATTCGCCAAATCCATGCAGGCATATAATATTCCAGAATCATCTTTTCCAGTAATTAGACACGGTTTTTTACGTTGTTTTTGAATCGAATAACTTTCTTTTTTATCCAACGAAACTTTATCCAAAAGATGTTTTTTTGAAAGGTTTTCTACCCAAGAATCACTTGATTTTCCAATAAAAATAGCTTCATTTTTGACTTGGAAATTTTCGCTTTTATCGGTGTTTACTTGATAGCCAACTGAGCGTAAAGATTCAGTCAGTTTGTCAATCCCAAAGGCTTGACGCACACTTGATTTTCCATTCGTATAAATGGTAATTTTGGGCAAATTTTTGGTTGATTTCTGAGCGATTAATGGCGTAAAAATCAAACAAAAGAATATTATTTTTAATGATTTGTTCATTTGGAGACAGGATTGAATCATCTTGTTTGAGATTAGAAACTAATAT
Source organism: Arcicella sp. LKC2W (assembly GCF_034931005.1). NCBI lineage: Bacteria > Pseudomonadati > Bacteroidota > Cytophagia > Cytophagales > Flectobacillaceae > Arcicella > Arcicella sp. LKC2W. Next base: position 48,761 of record NZ_JAYGIN010000018.1, on the reverse strand, counting down.
GGGGATTTAAACCTCACCCCCAACCCCCTCTCCAAAAAAGAGGGGGCTTTTCCCTCGGAGTAATCTCCCCTCTCTTGCGGAGAGGGGTTGGGGGTGAGGTTTTTTCTACTGAAAAATACTTTTCAAATACGCCGTATTGGCTCCGTAATTCCCTTTTACGTCTCGTGGTTTTGTGGCATCTCTTGACCGTTCTATCACCAACCAACCACTCCATTTCATTTTGTCCAAGGTCTTTTTTACTTTTTTGAGGTCGATTTCTGGGTCGTTTTCGAGCCAAACACCATCTTTATTGGTGCAGTGCATCATGCAAATACGGTCTTTGCCGAGTATCTTAATTTCTTGGTATAAATCTCTTCCTTCTTTTAAAGGCGTGGAGAAATTGAAATATATCTTGATAGCCGAAGAGTTGATTTCTTTCAATAATTGAATCTCTTCTTTGGCACTCAAAGACGTTTCGATACCGATAATTATGCCTGCTTTTTCTGCTAATTTTCCCGCCATTTTTAAACGACTAATCACAGAATCACGCACGGCAGGATTTTTTTTGATGTCGCACTGAACACCCAAAGGCAAAAACGCTACTTTTACATTCATCAATTGCATCGTTTTTATACAATCTTCAATTGATTTTAAATATTCATCTCTTCCACAAAAAGACTGGGCATAATAGCCTGTCATGGCTAAGGAACAAAATTCGATATTTTGTTCTTTGGCTTTGTCAATAAATTGTTTTCGGATAGAATCGACGGCTAATTGATTGTCAAAAGTTGGTCTTTTGCCTAATCCGCCCATATCGAGTTCTAAACCATCTGCCCCAATTTGTTTGGCAAGTGCAATTGCTCCTAATTTTTGTCGTTTTAGCAACATTAAATCTATGACCGCAATTTTGTAACGTTGATTATTTTGAGCGTATAAATCTCCAAAAGAAATAATCAAGCAAAGAAATACAAGTATCTTTTTCATAGGTTCTTGAGTAACACAGACTTCAGTCTGTTCGTAAAATTTACAGACTGAAGTCTGTGCTACTTTCAATTCGGAATTACTTTGACAACATTAACAGGTAAATTTTCTCCTTTTTCACCAAAAACATACATCGCTGAAAATTTCTCAATCGTACAAGTTGATTCGTCAATTTTGCCCATTTTATCTTGTACTTTTTTCAAATCTAAATTGAAATGTTTTGCCAAAAACGGATACAAAGCCAACCTTTTACTAATACCATAATCGTGTCCTTCTTTGGCAAAATGAACATTTTCAACCTGTGATGATTGCCTGTAAAATCCGTAAATATTTTGCAAAAATGGAAATTCTGTTTCGGGTACGTGCTGTGTCCAATCTTGCCCATCTGATAAAATTAATTGTGGATTTGGAGCTGTCATTGCCGCAATTTCTACGTTGTTTGTACCTTCACCACAGAGGTGTACACCTTTCCCACTTTCGCAAGGACAACCGCCACTGTGATAGGACGAAAACATGACTACGGGAACGGACAACTTTATACGGTCGTCAATGGCAGCCATCAACATCGTCTGACTTCCACCGCCCGAACCACCTGTAATTCCAACTCGTTTTGGGTCAGCATTTTTTTGAGAAAGTAACCAGTCTAAAATACGGATTCCATTAAGTATTTGAATCTTTTGAGCAAAACTTGTACGGTGTTCTTCGGGTTTAAATTGCAAAGCTGATTCTCCCCACGCAAATAAATCATAACTAAATGCCATTACTCCCATTTTTGCTTGCATGGCACAACGCAATTGACAATCTGCTCGATACCTTCCGTCGCCAAAATGCCCATCTGGATTTAGCATAATTGGCATTAATCCTTTAATATTCAATGGTTTATACAATGAACCACAAGCGTAAATTCCAGGCATTGTTTCAATCGCTATGTTTTCAATGGTATAGCCGTCAAAGGTGCGTTTGTTGGTAATAATAGGTTCAGATTTAGGTCTTTCGGGTAAAGGAAATAACCCTAATGCACTCAACATACAACTTTTAAGAGCCTTTTTTCGAGGATTCCAAGTAGCTGTATCCTGATAAAGTGTAGCTAAATATTCTAATTGTAACTTACCTTCTTCGGGCGTTTTTAGGTGATATTGATAGGCTTGGAGTTTATATTTTCGGTCAGCTTCTTTGGTAAAAGTAATGTCCTGAGAAGCAAAAATATTAGTCATTGTTTTCTCCAAATCGGGTCTAAAACGCCAATTAGCATACGTGATAAATTTGTCTTTTACCAAGATTTCGGGATAGCGAATTTTTACTTGAAAACGAGTTTCTATGTCAGAAATTACGTCTTTCAACGGTCTTCTGAAAGCGTCATCTGATGTTTGAGCGAGCGAAGCAAAACTCAGTAAAATACAGTAAAGAATGATTATTTTTTTCATGATTATTTTATGGAATTACAGATTAAAATCTGTGTTACTATTTCCTCTCTTTCCACCAATTACTAAACAATAAATTTTGGTCAATTTTGGGTTTTGGGAAGAATAAACTGGCAAAATATCCAACCACCATTACCACAATATGACTGTACACCCCCAACATGAGTTTATGATGTGGAAAATTAAATTTGCCTAAATCCAACAATAAATGTTTGTCGTTACCCAAACCAATTTGCGTAGATGTCAAAAACGCATAAGCCGTGAATAAAATACACACCGCAATCCCGATATTAACGCCTTGCGTGTTGGCTCGGTCGCTGAATAATCCTAATAAAAAAATCCCCACAATTCCCCCCGAAAAAATAGCATACATCGTGAAAACAATTCCTAAAACGCCTTCACTTCCAGCTTGCAAATAGAAAAAACCAATCAATAAGGACAGAAAACCAGAAAATACCACGATTAATTTACTCATTTTCAAATATTCCGCATCCGATTTATTGGGTTGCATTTTCTTGTAATAATCCTCTACGCCAACGGCTGCTAAGGCGTTCAAATCGGCACTGAGGCTACAAATTGCCGCTGAAATTAACGCTGAAAGGATAAATCCAACGATGCCTGTGGGTAATTGTGTCATCATAAAATAGGGAAAAACGGCATCGGCATGAACAGTGGTTGGTAAAGGGTTTTGTTTGTAAAAAACAAAAAGTAATGTACCAATAAACATAAACATCGTCCAAACGGGAACAGTCAGAAAAATACCCATCAGCGACGCACGAATGGCAGATTTATCGGTATCGGCAGTTAAATATCGTTGCACCACCGTTTGGTCAGTTCCGTATTTTTGAATGGCATAAAAACCGCCATTAATTGCCATTACAACAAACGTTAGTTTAGAAAAATCTATTTCGTAAGGTCCAAAACCCGTATGATTATTAGCAGAAGCGACTACCCAAGCTTCGGAAAAACCACCTTTTATGCCGTAAATTAATAAACCTAAACACACGACACCGCTTACTAAAAGCATGAATCCTTGAAAAACATCTAACCAAATTACCGCTTCAATTCCACCTTTTAGGTTTACCAAAATGATAATGCCGCCAATTACAAACATAATCAAAGCGGGATTTCCACCCGTTAGATTGCTCAGAGCCACTGCCATCAAAAAAAGTACCGTGCCGATAGAAGAAAATTGGCGTAAAATGAACGATGATGAACTGTAATATCGGGCAAAACTACCGAAGCGTTTCTCAAAATATTCGTAGGTACTGAGTCCAATTACTTTGCGAAAAATGGGTACAATAAACCATATCGTGAATAGCAAAACCACAGGAACCATTAAGCCTTGAACCAACAAAATCCAGTTGGAAGAATATCCTTCACCTGGATAACCTAAAAAAGTAACACTGCTGATGAGCGTTGCCAATAATGACATTCCAATTGCCCATGAAGGCACTTTACCTTTGGCTAAAAAATAGGTTTGAGTCGTCTTTTGTTTATTCGCAAAACGAAATCCTAAATAAAGGGTTAAGCCTAAAAAAAATAATATAATGCCATAGTCTATGACGTGTAAAGTATTGTGATTCATATAGTTAAAGCATTATCTGATACGTTAGAATTCCCAAATTTCTTTTGACCATTCATAACTACCTGGTTTTATGGTTAGATAAGTTTGTGTTTCACCTTGACATTTCATCCGAATTACCCCTTGTGAAAATTCGTTGGTAGGCATAAAACGAGTGAAGGATAATGTTTGTAAAATAGCAGCAGCGGTAGCTCCTCCTTCAATTAAAAGCTCTTGGATTTCGCTATTTTCAAGCACTTTTTTTACTACTAAACCCATCCATTTTGCTAATTGCGTTGGTAAAACGTCATAGTCTGATAAATCACCAATGGCAACAATTACAGAAGGATGATTTTGTAATAAACAAAGAATTTCGTTTGCCCATGCTTGGATAATTTTTGCTTCGTTTTTATCACTAAAAAATGCTTCTGGCAAATAACTAACCGAGCCATCAAGTTGAGATTTTAGAGCAATAGCTTGTACGCTTTTACCAAAAGTTGTTCCGCTGACATACAACGTTTTAGCATTTTTAAATTTAGAATTATCATGTACTAAAACCTGTTTTTTATCAGAATTATTTTGACAATATTTTGCCAAAATAGCATTGAAAAAATCAGCCGCTCCTACTAATAATGTATTTTGATTCGCTTGAAACACCCAATATTCAATATCTTCTTTTGTATTTGCTTCGGCAATAAAAATACCTTCTTTAGGTAAAATATCCTTTGTGTTCAATACTTGAACGGTGGTATTTTCAGCCTTAATCATTGCTAATACATGAGAACTTTTGATAGCAAATTCGGGGTCATGAGCGAAAGATGTTTCCGAAATTAGTACACCCTTTACAAAATAATTACCATTGATAATTGTTCTGCCCAATGATGGATTTGTGGGAACAATTAAGACTTGATGATGATTTGTTTTTTGTAATATTTCCGTTATTTCTACTAAAATATGTCCCCTTAAAACTGAGTCTATTTTCTTATAAATTAAGGTAGGTTTTAAGGCTAATAATTGTTCCGAAAGTTCCGAAATGATTTTTTTGGCCTCAATTTCAGTAAGTGAACGAGTATTAGCAGCAATCACCCATAAATCAGCTTGTGAGTCGGTTTCGAGGTTGGTCATAATTTCAACCCTTAACTGATATCGCAAGCCAATTCCTGCAATTTCTGCCGCACCCGTGAAGTCATCTGCAATAACAATTATCGGCGATTTCATCTAAACAGCCACACTTTTACGGTATTTACTCAATTGCACTGCCGACTCAATGGCTAAAACCATTGCATCTTCACTGGCAATCCCTTTTCCTGCAATTTCAAAAGCTGTTCCATGGTCAACAGAGGTACGAATTATGGGCAATCCCATCGTAATATTTACGCCTTTGACGCTATCCATTTGGTTTTTTTCGGTATTCCATTGAAAACCAGTTAGTTTAAAAGGAATATGTCCTTGGTCGTGATACATTGCCACCACACCCCCATAATACCCCGTTGCAGCTTTGGCAAACATCGTATCAGGTGGCACGGGACCTTCTACGTCGTAGCCCAATTTTAAGGCTTCTTCAACGGCTGGTAAAATCTCTTCGGCTTCTTCCGTTCCAAATAATCCAGAATCTCCTGCGTGCGGATTTAGTCCTGCAATGCCGATTTTCAGATTGGTTTCTCCCAACGAAATCATGCCGTTATGTAACAATTCCACGACTTGCAAAATGCGTTCTTTTTTCACTAAATCACAGGCTTGACGCAATGAAACGTGCGTAGAAACGTGAATTACCTTCATTTTGTCTTCTACCAAAAGCATTGCATATTTTTTGGTATTGGTAAAATGGGCGTAAATTTCGGTATGTCCCGCAAAATGATAACCCGCTTCGTTGATGGATTTTTTATTGATTGGTCCCGTTACGGTAGCATCAATTTCTTTGGCTAAGGCTAAATCAATCACCGTTTTAACGGATTGAAAAGCAGCTTCTCCGCACATGGCAGATATTTCACCAAAGACTAATTTATCCGCCTCGACATTTTTCAAATCATAGACATCAATTACGCCATATTCAAATTTTGCTTCTTCAACGGTTTCAATCGCATTTATCTGAGCATTAAGCTGTAATTTTTGCTGAATTTGTTTGAAAACATCCGCACTTCCAACAATTAAAGGGCGACAATTTTTATATATATCTTGATGTAAAAGTGCTTTTATTGCTATTTCAGGGCCGATACTTGCAGGGTCGCCCATCGTAATTCCTATAATTGGTAATAATGACATGATGATTTTATTTTTATTCAACAATGATTTAGTAAGATTGTAATAAGTTTAGATTCTAAGGTTTTTATTTTGGAGAATGAGGTTACACATAGCATTAAGGTTGAGCTTCTCCGAAGCTATTTTAACTCGCATTTTTCTTTCTCCAAAGGTTATACTTCTCCGAAGTGGTGTACGATAATTACTTCGGAGAAGTATAACCTTTGGAGAAAATATAAAAATGGTGTATTTAGCTTCGGAGAAGCTCAACCTTAAATATTGCGTAACATCATTAATCATTACTAAACCGTCTGAAAAACCGTATTACCAACATCACACAGATTTAATGATTCTACTAATTTCAAGACTTCTTCCTCCGACTGTGCTTGTAGCGGTGGCATGACTATTGGTTTACAAAGCCCACCTTCATTCATCAAAACTTTCAATGCCCAAAGCGATTCGCCCAATGTCCGTCCGCCTTGATAAAGATTTCCGTAAAAATCAGAACGCTCTTGCATTTCGTAGGCTTTTTCGACATTTTCGTTCCAAACTGCCTTTTGCATTTCTTGATAAATACTTGGCATATAATTGCCCGTACTCGGAATAATTCCGTCACTTCCCAACAATAATGCTTCCGCAGATTTGGCAGCCCAACCCATAAAATGACTAAAATCTGAGCGGTTTTTCCATAATTTCAAAGATTGATGTAACCTTTCAACGCTTCTTTCTGAATCTTTTGAACCTACAATATTGTCATGATAACTCAATTCATCAATCATCGCCAACGGCAACGAAACATGGGTTGTAGCAGGAATATTATAAATTATCAAAGGCAACGGAATGGCATCAGCCAACTGTTCAAAATACTTTTTCGTCTGTCCATCTGTTAAAGGATAATAGCATGGAATTGTTACTGCAACGACATCTATTCCAAAATCGTGAGCCTCCTTTGCATAGTCGATTGATTCTTGCAAACAATTAGAAGAAATACCCGCATACAATGTTGTACCCTGCTTTTTTGAAAGTCCTGCTTGTTTTAAATATGCCGTTTTGAGGTCGTTAGGCAAAGAAGCAACTTCGCCAGTTGTGCCTAACACAAAAGGCTGGGCATTGTGCTGATAAAAATTATCAAATATTTTTCCTACTGCTGCTATGTCTAATTTGTAGTCTTCCGTAAGCGGTGTGACGGCAGGTACTACAATTCCACTATATTTTTTTTGTATTCTCATCGGGTGGTATTATTTGCTCATTCGTGGCTTGGTTTTTAAGTCCTTAAAGCTGTTTGAAAGTAAAAAGAGGAATATTTTGGTAATTATGTAGTGGCGAATAGCATTCGCCAATTTTAATTGAGAACAATGGCGAATACTATTCGCCACTACTACCATTAATACGCTGATTCAAAAATGGCAATGGCATCGTGTTCTTCAATTAATCGTGGATTATTTTTTAGTAACCGTTGAATTTTTAAAGCATCTTTTGCCAATTGTGAAATGGCTTCTTGGGGTATGCCTACTTCTTTTAAAGTAGCAGGAATACCGCATTCTTTAATAATTTGTCTAATTTTGGCAACACCTCGATATGCTGTTTCCATAAAAGTATCCGCTTCTTGGCATCCTAAAGCAACGGCAACTTTGGCATATTTTTCGGGCGATGCAGGAATGTTATATTCCATCACATAAGGCAATAAAAGGGCGTTCGACAAACCATGGGGCAAATGGAATTCACTGCCTAAAGGATAAGAAAGTGCGTGAACGCCTGCGGTATTAACTGGGCCTAAACAAAAACCACCTAACAAACTTCCCATCGCTACGTTGACTCTGGCATTTTCATCTGAACCATCTTTTACAGCGGCAACAATATCTTTGGCAATCAAACGCATTCCTTCATACGCATAAATGTCAATAAACATATTGGCAAATTTATTAGTATATGCCTCCAAACAATGCGTGAGGGCATCTAAACCCGTTGCGGCAGTAATGGCTGAGGGTACGCTCAAAGTCAAAAGTGGGTCGGCATACACCACATCAGGCACTAAGAATGGGCTAATAATTCCCTTTTTTTGGTTATCGGCATTGTCCACCAAAATAGCATTGGGCGAAACTTCACTGCCAGTTCCAGCGGTGGCGGGTACACAAATCAATTTTTTCTTACGTCCGTTCAGCAAGCCAATACCCACATATTCGGGTAATGTTTGCTCGTTTTCCAACTGAGCGGCTACCAATTTTGCTACATCTAACACACTTCCACCCCCAATTCCAATTACCACATCAGGATTTTGAGGCGTAACCCGCTCCATCAATTCATAGAAATCTTTGAAACTCGGCTCATTTAAAATACTGGTATCAATCGACACATGAATACCTTTTTGTGTTAAGGTTTCGATAAGTGGCTGAATGTTTTCCAACAAAGGAATAATGGTAACAATCAGTACGCTTTTGGCTTTGAAGGCAATTATTTCATCAGGTAATTGTTGAAGAATGCCTTTACCAAAAACCAATTTACTCGGAAAATGTATGCTTACGTGTTGTAATGACGACATAGTATTTTTGATTTAAAACCTCACCCCCAGCCCCTCTCCAAAAGAGAGGGGGGAATTGGACGAATGTTCTCTTCTCCATTATGATTGTAATACCGTATTTTAGTTTAGTTTCATAGGGAAAATTGGACGAATGCTCCCCTCTCCATCGGAGAGGGGCTGGGGGTGAGGTTTTGCTTGGGACTATACTTCTTTTGTAATTTCTGCTCCCGTTGGGGCAATGTAGCCTTTTACAGATGGCCAAATGCCCTCTTTTATCTTCTTGGTTTTGAACTTCTTAGGGTCAATAACAGCGTGTTTTATTTTCTGTCTTCGCCAAGTATAAATCACATGAACCAATCCATCCGACGACTGTATAATGGATGGATACGAATATTGACTTATCGGTGAATCTTCAATAATTAATGCCGCAGACCAGTTTTTACCATCTTTTGAAACCGAAATATTCAAGGGCGTTCGTGGACCTTTTGCTAAATTATTGGGAGGTAATACGTGATTATACACCAATAAATGAAGTCCATTTTTGAGCGTTACGGCATCTGTTCCCGAATTATTATTGGGCAAATTTGTCTTGGCTAAGGGTGTCCACGTTTCTCCGTTATCATACGACCATGATTCTAAAATGGCTCTATTTTTACTTCTTGCTACAATATGTAATTTGCCATTTCCGTGTTGCAAAATGCTTGGTTGAATTGCCCCAAATTCCTTTTCAGCCGTAATTGGTGCTATCATACGCCATGTTTTTCCAAAATCTGGTGTTACCTCAAAATGTATTCTCCACCCTTTTTCTCCTTCGGTACTGCTTGGACAAAATAGATTTCCATTACTCAATAAAACAGGTTTATTCTTGATGGGGCCCAGAAAACCTTCAGGTAATTGTGTCGCATTTGACCACGTTTTACCTCCATCCGCAGAGGTTTTTAACCATCCTTTCCATTTTGCGGGACTGGGTCCAATTTTGTAAAATAACATTAAATCTCCGTTTGGAATTTGGTATAAAACGGGATTCCAACAGGCATATCTGACGGTATCGTTCAATACGCCATTGGCTACATTTTGTGGGGCTAACCATTTGCCATTTTCTTGGCGACTTACCCAAATGCATACATCTGGATTTCGTTCTTTTGTTCCTCCAAACCACGCAGCAACCAAACCGTTTGGTGTTTCAGCAATCGTTGCTGCGTGACTTTCGGGAAATGGAGGATTTTCAACCACGAATTCATCCAATAAAAGTCCTGATTTCCATTTTTGTGCAATAGAAATATTTATCGTTAATAAACTGATTAGTAATATTTTAAAAATATTTTTCATGTATTATTTTAAAGTAAAGCCTATTTTAAAAGTTTTAAATTGTTCTAATTTTAACGCTGACAGGGTTTTGAACCCTGTCAGCGTTAGGTTAGGCAGATAACCGCTTTTAATGCTTAAATTGATTCACTACAAATTCATAACTGCCAGATTCCACTTCTAAAACCACTTTGTTCTGCTCGATTTTCAAGAATTTGATTGATTTATTTTGACTTATTTTTTGATTACTTTCTTTAATATTTTTTATAGAATTTGTCGGTAAATAAAGAAGGGCTTTTGTGTTGGGTGGGATGCTAATTTTCCACGAAAATTGTCCCGCTTCATTTTTCCATTCCGACGAAATCTCTCCCCGAATACTATGATAGCTTGCTTTAACACCTTCCAATTTTTCAATAATTTCGGGCTTCATGATAATTGTTTTGAAGGCATTAGATTCAGATTTTATGCCTGCTAAATTTTCATAATACCAAACAATTAAATCCCCCAAAAGCATCACATGATTGGCCGAATTCATTTCGGGATTTGCCGTATTTCCATTCCATAATTCCCAAATGGTAGTCGCTCCATTTTCTGCCATATAACCCCAACTTGGATAGTCGGTATTGGTGGCTAATTGATACGCAATATCCGAGCGTCCATTTTGGGTTAAACCTCTCATTAACCACTGTGTTCCAATAACTCCCGTGCTAATATGCCCTTTATTTTCGGTTAAAATTTTATCAATTAAAGTATTGAAAACGGCTTTTTTGTTCTCCTTTGGCACAATATCATAGACAATCGGCAATAAATTTGCGGTAACTGTGCCGTTGCTGTATTGTGTTTTTTCTTGCTTCAAAAACTGCTGATTAAAGGCTTTTTGCATAGTTAAAGACAGACTTGCAAATACTTTTTTATCATCATTTTTTTCTAATAATTGGGCAAAATCCTGCATCGTTGCCAACAACTGAATGTAGGTAGCTGCCGCAATTAATTTTCCATCGGTAATGCGGGTAGTGTCTTTGGCATGAATCAACTCTTTCGACTCGGGCGGCACACACCAATCGCCGTATTTATCCTTGGTAACAATGCCATTTTCGGTATATTTTTCAGCCATATAATCCATCCATTTTTTCATGGACGAATAATGTTTTTTGATTACTTCTTGGTCGCCAAATTGTCTAAAAAGCATACTCGCCACCGAAATATAAGTGCTTGGCCAAGTAACATTATCGCCATAATATCTCCAAAATGCAGGGGCTACATCAGGAATACTTCCATCGGCTTTTTGGGCTTGCTGAATATCATCTAACCACTTGGCATACAGATTATGATTGTCAAAAATAAAACTCTCCCCGTAAGCACCCGTTGTGCGGTCGCCAAGCCACGGCTGACGCTCATTTCTTTGCGGACAATCGACGGGCATTCCTTTATAATTACTCCGAATTCCCCAATACGCATTTTTAAAAACCTGATTTATCGTATTGTTGGAAGTTGAAAAATTGCCGACGGTTTCCATGTCGTCATAAACCACTCTTCCATCAAAATTTTCAATCGTTGGTTCGGTTGGAAAATTAGAAATTTCAACATACCTAAAACCATGATACACAAAAGTTGGCTCCCAAATTTCCGTTCCTTCGCCTTTCAGCGTATAAATATCCGTTGATTTTGCATCTCGAAGATTCCGTACATAAAGCTCGCCATTGGCTTGAATATTTTCACCAAAACGTAAACTCACTTTGTCGCCACGCTTGCCTTGCACTCGCATTCGTACCCAACCAGCCATGTTTTGTCCCATGTCCAAAATGTAGGTATTCTCCTTTATTTTTTTGATAGAAAGCGGTTTTAACGTTTCCATCACCTTCATATTTTCGGTCATTTGGGCTTCATAATTCCCGCCTGCTTCTTGTACAAATTCGGCTTTTAGCCAATCAGTATCTACATAACCTGCTTTATTCCAGCCTGTTAACTCTTTGGCGGCATCATATTCTTCTCCGTCATATTCGTTATTGGTGCGAATGGCTCCGTCGGCGGTTACTTTCCACGAATCATCACTAACAATGGTTGCTTTTGTACCATCAGTATATTCAATATCCAAATTGAAAAGCATTTTCGGATACCCAAACGTCTTGATTTTATAGGGTTTATAATCTTGTCGCATGGTGTAAAAACGCCCGTTTCCCAATATCGTCCCAATGGCATTATTGCCCGATTTTAGTAGCGAAGTAACGTCAAAGCTATTGTATTTTACGCCTTTGTTATAATCTGTTGGTACGGGAGCAAGCACTTGATTACCAACCTTTTGACCATTGAAATACAACTCGTACATTCCCAAACCAATGATATTAGCAGTGGCGTGTTTGATTTCTTTATTGACCGTAAATTCTTTCCGAAAATAACGAGCAGAGAGTCTCGAAAACTGACTTTCTGTATCCCATGCAAAAGAGCGGTCAAGTCCAATCCAACGACCTTTCCAATCTACATAATTGCGTAAACCAATCGAAAAAGAAGCGTTTTCAGCCCAAGCAGTTTCGCCTTTATTAGTCCAGATTTTTACTTTCCAAAAACACGCTTGGCGACTTTTCAAAGGTTTTCCTGTATAACGATTATGAATGGTTTCGGAAGAAATAACTTTTCCAGAATCCCATAAATCACCGTCATTTTTTGCCAATTTTTCAACACTTGAAGCCACTACTATTTGATACGCTGTTTGTTCAACGCCTCGTAAATTCGCTTTTATTTCCCAACTCAATCGTGGATTTATCACCTCAATTCCAACAGGATTTACCAATAATTCACAACGTAAATGTGTTAAATTAATGGCTTTTTCCTCTTGTTTGAATGACAAAAAAAGGAGCGTTAATAGAAAGTATGATAGTTTTTTTATCATGAAATTGTATGCTGAAAACTTAGTCCATATTCATTTAAAATATCCACAATTTTCACAGGTAAACCTGTCAGTAATGACTTATCCATTGCTTGTAAAAGTGCTACCGTTCCGATGCCTTCTTGAATATCTGGATAAGCAGTTTTGTCGTTTTCTATGCAATCAACGAAGTATTCGAGGTAATTTTGATACTCGCCCGCATGATGACTTTGCCCTTCAAAACGGAAATAATGTTTGAGGTAATTGTCACCAAAAGCAATGACCCGTTCTTCGCCCGTTTTATCCGTAATAGCATATCTGAGTTCATGATAATCTGCTTGCGATGCCCCTTCCGTTCCTCTCAAAATACAACTCATTCCGCTATCTCGCATGGTTGGCTGAGTAGGCCCTGTATAACAACCGCTTACCCGTGCAATTTTTCCATCGGTAGCCTTAAAAATAAAGTGCATTGTGTCTGGATTTTTCAAGCCATTTTTTACACCGTTGGCACTCAACATTCCGTAGCCCATCACTTCTTGAATATTGGGCATATACCAACGAATAAAATCAACGGGGTGGCTCAAACCGCCATACAGCCATTTGAAAGCATTTTCCAAAGACCAACTTTTTTCCAAAAACCAACGATGGTCTGCATGATAATGGGCTTCAATCGTAATTAAATCGCCAATTAAACCACCTTCAAAATCGGCACGTTGCCTTTTGGCAGGTTCAAAAAAACGAGAACTTTGACCCACAAATACTTTCTTACCTGTTTGCTCGCACAACTGAACTATTTCCTTGGCATCTGCCAAATTATCAATTAAAGGTTTGGTACAAACCACGTGTTTTCCATGCAATAAGGCTTGTTTTATGTGCGTAGCATGAAATTTATCAGGTGTATAAATAGCAATTATATCAATTCTGGAATCGTCTAAAAGGTCTTGATATTCAGTAGTATAATGGTGAAAATCAAATTCTTTCGCACGTTTTTGGCATAATTCTGCACTCAAATCACACACACTTATGAGTTCAAGTTTGGAACTATTTAACGCCGCCGACATGGTACTTCTGCCTTCGCCTAATCCTAAAATGGCTATTTTTAACATATAATTTTATTGGTTAATTAGGTTTATATCTCCTTCAAAAACACCCACGTTTCGCCTTTTTTGTAGTTGAACTTCCCGAAAGTTTTAGAACTTTCGGGAAGTTAATCCAACTCATATTTCTTTCAAAAACACCCACGTTTCGCCTTTTTTTTTGCCTTCAATACCTTCTTGATATTTTTGCATTAAGGTATTCCAATCGTTTACTCGTGGATTATTTTCAGTGGTTTTGGGATTGAGTTTATCTAAACTTTCGCCCTTCGGAATGCTAATAATTAGCATCAATTGGCGACCATTTTTATAAATCAATAATTGCTGAAAATCTGCTTTGCAAAAGCCTTTGGAAACCTCTGCCCAATCCTTAAATTGGTTGGCATGGTAGGTTAAATATTCACGTTGAAGCGTTGTATCAGCCACTAAATTGGCGGTTAATACAATATGCGTTTGCTCTTTTGTAGAGGGTTTTTCACCACAATTTTCTCGATTAAATTCGTAGAAATAATCATCATAGGTTTTGATTTTTACCAATGGAAAAGCCGTTTTCAAACGTTCCCGAAGCAAAAACAAATCCTGTACTTTATCGAAAATAACGTAGTGATTTTCCCATTGAAATAAGGCTTCTTTCTTGACCTTACTTTTTGCCATAATTGCCTTCAATGTTTGTAAATCGAAAGGTTGTTTTGCATCTACAATCAACTCAATAACGACGGGCTTTTCTTTGTTGATGAGCCAATTTTTATCTGCCGAAACGTTGGATTGTAATAATTGACGGAATGGTTTCTGCAATCCCGCTTTTTGCTTGATAGAATCTACCACCAACGAACCGTTATTTTCCCAAGTATTTCCCGGACCATTGGCATTTTGGAGATATTTTTCAGAAGGTGTCCAATTGTCTTTTATCGTCATGTACGACGAGCCTTCATCGGTATATAAATAAAACCAATGGTTTGGAATGTGAGCAAACGGAGCTTTATAAATGCTGTCGATGTAGTTTTCGGCAATGATAGTATTCGGCTGAGCCGATAACGTATAAATGCCAGCACAGTCGTAATTATGCTTTCCGTAGTGATGAATTTTATTAGCAAAAATTCGATTATTTTTCATTGCATTTACCGTGCGAGTCCAACCCCAACCCATGCTAATTCCCGAATAAGAAACGTTATTAATTTCGTTATGTTCGATGTTAATTCCGCTTACAAAACCTGCTCCAATACCCACACAGCCCCAATCTTCATTGCTAACATCGGTAATAAGGTTATTAGAAATGACCACATTATTCGTAATTTCTCTCGAATCACTCGGATTATAAGGCAAATGTATTTCGGTAGATTCATCCGAAAAAACGCCTACTTGAATCCCCGTTCCGCCAATATCTTTGAATAAATTTCCCTTGATTTTATTGTCAAAAACACCTTTATGAAAATCCAAACCTGTGGAAGCAAGATGTTCAAAACTACAATTTTCAACATTAACATGATTGGAAAAAGACGATTGTACCGCCGCCGCTGGGCGACCCACCCAAGCCTGATTTTCTAAGGTCTTTTTGTCGGGCGTACCTGCAATTTTCAGTTTATAAGCATCCAACATATACATTCCAGCCTGATGCGGAACGTGTCCGTGTGTGGAAGGACGTAACCAAGTGCTGTGTTGAAAAGCTAAATTTTGGAAGAAAATATACGAAACAGGATGGTCAATTGTCCCTTCGATTTTTAGAAGCGTTTCTAATGCAGGAGCAATGGCGGTTGCTTCTTGCATATTTTCATGAGGTAGAGGTAAGTAATAAATTTTATTGGCTTTTCTATCCAAAAACCATTCGCCTGCTTCATTCAAAAATTGAATGGCATTAGTTAAATAATAAGCAGAATTTCCTGTTTCTTTTGAAATCCAAGGAGCAGGCCAAGGGTGTTCCGACTGAATACGGCTTTCGGGTTGATGAAAGGTCAATTTTGTGCTATCGCCCTGAATATCAATGTTTTTTATTCTCAAATTGGCAATTTCCCACCATTGATGAATGAACATTTCTACCTCAGACTCCTTGGCTATGCCATCAAATTTTGGCGTTGGAATCCAACAATATTCTTCTTTTCTATTCCACGATAAAATTCTATTCATTGCAGATTTTGGCGTATCTTTTGCCCGAACCCCTTTCCGACTGTTGACCCATAACTGTCTGAATTCAAGGGGTCTTCCATCCCAATTTGGCACATCGGCAATCCAAACCTTACCGACTGCCTCCTTAGGTAATCCAATTAATTTTTCAGTAAGTTTTCGCCATGATTTTATGGCAACTCCACCACTTAAAATAGCCTGTTCATTTGGTGCAGAAGAAATAATGGTTGGACTATCAGCATTACCCGAATCTTCGGGTCTGATAAATACCGTTTCTGTTAATGGATAAAAACCATTTTTAAGATAAATATGTACACCTTGTACAATTGATGCATCCGACACACGACGCAACTCCCTGACCTTTCGCAATGCCATATTGAGGCTTGCCAACGGTTTATCTTTTGTACCGCTGTTAGTATCCAAACCTGTTGTTGAAACCCAAATTTCAACACTTTGTCCAAAACTAACAAAACAGAATACAAAAAAAACGTTACAAAAAGCAACGAGTGTTTTGATAAAAGGAATTTTCATCTAATAATATCACCGAAAAATATGGCAAAAAAAGTATAAATTGAATCACAAAGATAGCCGACTGACCAAACCTTTGTTTGTACCATTTTCTCAATGTATTATACAATGTTGTCTTAGATAATTTGGGGTGTTTTTTGAGGAAAGATTCGTAGATAAATAAGGTTTTGAAAGGATTCTGTTTCGTAACTATAAACAATTTGGTACAAATATTAGTACACGGATTCCACAGATGTTCCAACACAGATTTTCACAGATAAAATTTACTAAAATCTGTCAAAATCTGTGTCCTAATTTTTTATCATGTGCCAAATAGTTTATAGTTCCATTCTATTGCAACATGAATAGATTTAAATAGTGCAATTTATTATTGTAACTATTCAATATTTGGCGAACATCCGCTGACAGGGTTTTCAACCGCTGTCAGGGATTCGTACATACCCCTGACAGCGGTTGAAAACCCTGTCAGCGGGTAGTCGAGGACAATTCCGCCAAATTCTACATAGTTCCGTTTGTTATTTCACAAACGCCTTATTACTTTTCCCTAAATCTTTGGATGTGGCAATGGCAATACCTCGTTGGTCGTCTTTATTTACGGCACAATAAAAATGATAAACTACGCCTTTGTGTTTCACAACGTAAGATTTATGAGCGTATAGATTATCGTAATTTTCAGAAGATTCTACTAAATTATCACCGTTCCAATCTGTCCAATCGGTTAAATTATACGAAGCGGCAAAGCGATTAAATGAGCCTTTTCGGTCTTTCCAGAACGCTCCAAAGTAAAACATCACGTAAATATCTCCGATTTTTTGAATCACTGGGTCGCCCGTAATGCCAACGGGATGATGCACAATTGGGTCGGTAATCATGCGTTGCCAAGTAGTCATATTGTCAGAAACTGCTATGCCGATGCGTTCAAACCAACGTGTTTTTTTGTTATTCATCGCCGAATCTCCATTAGCATTATAGTACATCACAAACTGATGACCCGTCAAACGGTCTTTGTCTTCGATGACTGTACTTTTAAATAGTTTTCGATTTTCCCACCAACGCACATCTTTATCTTGGGAGGTCAAAACGGGCGATTTTAGACGTTCCCATTCGTGTACTTTACTTGGATTTTGAGTAGTATGAGCAATACCAATCGACAAATCGCCAGCCTCATAACCAGCAGATTTACCCCCAAAATAGGACATCCAATAGTTGCCTTTATACTTATTGAGTTGGTATGAACCGCCCCAATTAATGTCCTGTAGAGCCAAATATCCTGCTTTTTGATTACCGTCCCATTCGGTGGAATCGGTGAAGGACATAATTCGCCCGATTGACTTCCAATTTAATAAATCATTACTTTTGGCAAGCCATGTTTCATAACCTCTTCCCCCAAAAGTCAGATAAGTCATGTACCATTTTTTGCCTTTTCTGAAAACCGTCGGACAATCCATCTTTAAAGAATTATCGGAAGGAGTGAGTACCAAACCGTATTTATAAGGCGTTTTTATTTCCTGATAAAGTGCATTCATTTTCTCTTGCGAAACCACTTTTGAGGGTTGGGCAAAGGTTTTAAAACTTAATAAAATTGTAATCAGTAAAAGATATTTTTTCATGGGTAATGTTCTACTTATTGTACAGAGGATAAAATTAAAACCCAATCATTTCCATCTTTGGGTTCGGCAGGTGGATTAAATTCTCTTGTTCCCTTGTTAGGAAAACTTCCAATCATCATTCCTTTTCCATTTCTTGGATTATACCAAGTTGCCTTCAAAGAGTTACCTTCTATTTTTCCTAAATTAACCGTAAAATTTCGTCCTGTATAAGTGTATAAAAAAGCATATTTTTTACCACGAGTTGCCACAATATAATCATACTTTTCGCCTTGATTCACGACTAAACTTTGGTCTGGAATTCGCTCAAAATAAGGTTTTGATAAGAATAGTTTTTTCAAATATTGTATTTGTCCAGAACCTACTGCTTTTATGCCTTCTGACCAAATTTCTAATGGTCCAAAAGACGTATCTTCATTGGTAAGGGTTCTAAACATTTGCATCACTGAATTTTGTCCGTAAGTATAACCAAATGCTCCTGCAAAAACCGACCAATAGCCATATCGACGCACATCAGCAGCCGTCCACCGAGGTTGTGTAACATCGTGTAAACCGTGCGGAATACCTTCATAAGACGGTTCTCCGTCAATTGTTGGCAATGTAGGACGGAGTTCATAATCCGTTTTGATATATTTCCAATTGTCTTCGCCATAATGTAATTTTTCATTTGCCGAAGTATCCTGTGCATACGTCCTATGACCCGATTGTACCATATTAAAGTCCATCCATTTTTCTTGATGAAACCATTCAGATGAAGAAGAACGTCCTCTTGGGTGAAAGGTAATTAAATGTTTTTTGTCAATTTTACGAAGCGTATTTCCGATAACATTCCAAATATTTATCGACTCACTTCCTTTAATATCGCCACCGTTCAACCAAATAATATTACTGCGTTTTGCATATCTTTTTGCTAAAAATTCAGCATAGCTTTTAGCTTGATTTTCAGTTACACGACCATCTTTTACGTTTCCGCCCCAAACTGGTACAAAACCAATATAGATTCCTCTTTTTTCGGCTTGTTCTATCACAAAATCAACATGATTCCAGAAGTCATATTGAGTAGCATCAGTAAAAGAATCACCCTTGGTAATTTTTGGTTTTGCAATATTTTTTCCCACCAAAGCAGAATCTCCGTACATATTTACAACGCCCAAAGTATGCAAGCCCATCGCTTGAATTACATTAAAACCTTTGGCTTTTCGGTCGTCTAAATATTGAATAGCTTCTTCTCTGGTAAGTTTTGAGAACAAAAGCCAACCTGTATCTCCTAACCAGAAAAATGGTTTGCCGTCTTTGGTTTGTAAAAAACGTTTGTTGGGCGAAACCTGTAAATCAGGTAAGGGTTGGGCAAAAATATTTTGTGATAAAATGAGAATCCCAAAGAGGAAAATGGTGATTATTTTATTGGTCATTTTTAAGGTTTTTTAGTAACACAGACTTTAGTCTGTACCCAATTTTCATTTACAGACTAAAGTCTGTGTTACTTTTTTGTAATCCATATTACCGTTGGCATTGCGTTTTTACCGTTTAATTCTACTGCTTTTCCCCCTTGAATTATTGCTGGATTTTCCAATAATTTTCCGTCTTTGGGGTTGATATAATTTACGATAAAATCACCTGTGAAATTGGTTAAATCTAAACTCGTACTCTCAGCCGTTTCTGTATAGATGATGTAATTTTTGCCTAAATACCCTAATGCCCACTGATTTTTAGGATTACCTACTAATTCAATTACATTCATTTCTGAGGTATTTTTCAAAAAATCAGGAGGTAAATTTTGGGGTAAATTGGCTAACGAACCACCTGCCATAAAAACCGCCCAACCATTGGATTCAAAACTATCACTCGAATAAATCACGGCTTTTTCAGGGAACTTTTGACGGTATTCATGTACTGCTTTATAAATCTGTTCAAACGACGAGCGTTTAGGGTTCAATAAGCGTGCGTGTTGTCGTGGAGCAAGATTTTGTCCGCCTTTTGGTTCGTAAATTGTACCATTAAATTGATTATGCCAATAACGAATATCTATCAAATCAATGGTTTTTGAGCGTATTTTGTCGGCTAAAATCGCATCTTGTACATCTTTCGTAGTGCTTAATCCGATGGTAACTTTTTTGCCAGTTTCTTTCTCCCATTCTCTAATAACATCAATCCAAAATTCTACAAAATGCAAAGGACCTGTATATTCAGCTCCAATCAATTGAATTACACCCGAATTTTCAGCGAAATTTGACAAGCATTTTCTGATATAATCACGATGAATTTTGCGGCGAATTGGGTGCGAAATGTCATAAAATTGTTCCGCCATAAAAATCCGTTTGTCGCCCGCATACGGCACAGGCTCAGGGAAACCAGTGTTGTTAATATTATTGGCAGGTCGCCAAGGGAAATCAGCATAATGAGCCCCTGCTTCGATGATGTTATGTTGAAAATAATTTTGATGAATCAGTACCAAATTTTTCTGGTCTGCCAAGTCGGCAAATTGCTTTAATCTGCTCCAATACCATTTATTATATTTCGTCAAATCGTATTTACTCAACCCGTCCCAAGCGGTTTCTTGCCCACTTCTGGCAAAAGGTAATTCATAAAAAGGTGTCCAAACCTCGCCATCCATTCTACGGATTCGCTCGTGGTCGTCTCTTCGTCTATCGTACCAAAGTCCATAATTGTGGTCTAAAACCGTAACGTTATTTTGCTTCATCCAATCGGTTAATTCCGCTAAATCATCGGTTAAACCTGTTCCAGTTTGCCCTGGTACAAAGCGAGTGATGTGCGGTTTTGCCGTTGCCAATCCATGCGGACGAGCTACGCCCGACCACCAAGGAACGTCTTGTTTTCTACCTGTCAAAATCTCATCGCCACGTACCAACCAACCATTTTTGATTTGCATGATTGCCGTTGTCTGTGTCCCCACAGACGACAGTCGTCCAATCGTCTGTGGAGACACAGACAATGGCAACACTCCAATCGTCTGCGGAGACACAGACAACGGCAACACTCCAATCGTCTGTGGAGACACAGACAATGGTAACACTTGTGACGACATTCGTCCAACAATAAATTCCTGCAAAGTAAATGCTTGATTTACAGCGTTTTTAGTTAATCCCATTGCTACTTCCACTTTCGGACTACTGGATGCTTCCGTTAAGGTTGGCATCAAAAAAGTGCGATTTTCTACTTCATTTCCTAAACGGTCTTTCAATTGTGCATAAAACAGACTGCGAGGTTTGATGTGTTCATTTGACATCTCCCAATGTCCGTCTCCTGCAAATTGAGACCACGTACCAAACGCCCAATTTTGAGCCGTTGGAGGCTTGGCACATTCCACCATCGAAGCCGAACATTGCCACAAAACACTATTCGCTGCCGACCAACCAGCCCCTTGTCCGTCTTGTCCACGATTGGCAAAACGGATGGCATTTCCATCTACATTTACAATATCAAATAATACGCCCGAAGCCCAACTATCAATCGTTCCGCTAAAACTAAAAGGCGTTTTTGACTCGCATTGCACAAAGGCATTTGGACCAGTAGCACAATAACCTACGGCAAAATCATGGTAGCCATTTTCGGTATAAATTCGTTGAAAAAGCGTTTGTTGTCCTGTCGTAAAAAACGTGTATCTCCGCTGACCGCCAATCTCAGAAATGGGTTCTGTCGAGATACAATCTTCAACTGTAATGCGTTTGGCGGTAGCTAAAATATTAACTGCCGAACCCGCAAAATGCTTGAAAGTAGTTTGTCTGACCCAAGCATCACTTACATTTTCAAAAGAAATTGCCATCCAACGGTGGTCTTCGTCTTTCAGATTTGTTTTATCATACGAAGAAATTAATTGCAAATTTTCAATCCCAACATTTGAAATACGCCCATTCCAAGTATAATTTGAAACCGTACCACCGCCATAAATAGAGTCTAATGCGGTTGTTAATGGAACATCCAACGTAATTTCATTGGCATTTATGGCAGTAATTGTTCTATCCCAAAATAAATCTCTTTGATTGGGTTTCCAACCTAAGGCAGTTACGCCACCGCCAAAATGGTCGGTTTTGAGTTGCTCAATCCATTCTTTAGTAGAGGGGCGTTTGATAATGATTTTGTCTCCAATTTTAAAAGGCGAAATATCTGCAACATTTATTTTTTGAGCATTTACAGGAACATAAGCATTCGTAATTTTTACAGCATTTTCAAGGGTTTTATCATTTTTCCCTTTCATATTTATCAAGGTTTCTCTTGAATCTCCTGAACCCAAAATAATGGTTTCATTTTTCCCAAATCCTCTCAATACAATCCCAGAAGTTCTAATTTGTAAATTTCCTTTAACCTCAAATTGCCCTTTATCCAATTGCACCGCTCCCCGAAACCCATTATTATCCAACGGTAAATTTGCCACAAAATCAATCGCTGACTGGATTCTTTGGGTAGCATCTCCTTTGTGACTTTTCACAAAAACCTTCGCCTCAATCGTTGGAATTGACTTTTCACTTGCCATATACCCACAATAAGAAAAATCAGGAATTCGATTTCCTTGAGCGTCTGGGGTATAAGCCAATTTACCCTTATCGCCCAAAAAAATGGGTGATAAGGGTGCTTGTTCTTTCTTTTTTTGTGAAAAAGAATGCGTTGAGGTAAGTACGAAAAAGGTAATTAAATAAAGGAATTTATTCATAGAGGGTAACACAGACTTCAGTCTGTATTTGAATCGTAACCGTAAGACTAAGAAAAAATAAATCTAAAGGATTATCTAATTATTTACAGACTGAAGTCTGTGTTACGGTTTCACCGTTTTTACAGATACCACACTGTTCAAATATTCTTCAATATTAGTGTAACCGTCGTTATTTTTATCCTTTACCGCATCGCTGGCATCTTTGGGATTTAAGCCATTTTTTGTTTCCCAAACATCGGGCATTCCGTCATTATCGCTGTCTTTGTAAGGCATTCCTTGATAAACAGGATAACCGCCAACTTGGGCAATTTCGGTAATAATGCCATTTTTATAAGAATCAATCGGCAAACGACGGTGTTTAAATTGCGAAGTTGGCAAGGTTACTTCTTTTGAAATCTTGATTTTTCCTGTTTTCACTTGTTCAATTACACGAGTATCCACAGCATCACGTTTTGGCAAAATTGCCCCTGCATTTGCTAAAACATAATCATGAGCAACTTTTGTGGGTAAAATGGTTATATTAGTAGGCATCGGCAAAGGTTTCTTCCAACGGATAGAGTCAATGTATTTATCGGCATTTGCATGGTCTTCTACTTGCACGCCTCCGTTCCAATTATCTTTGGTTACTCGCTCATTTCCTTCCACAATATTACCCGACACATAAGCACGACCATAGGTCAGATATTTCAATTTACTACGTCCTGATTCTGGTTTTAAAATACGATAACTAATCGGTGAATCTTTCGGTGTTTGTGGGCCGGGTTTAAAATAATTATTGATAATATTGTACATAGCACGGTAATCACCCCCATCAATTGAACGGTGTACCCAATTGAACATTACGTTATTGGTAAAATTGAAAATTCCGAACCAACCAATAGAAGGATTACGTCCTGCATTATCTGCCCAAAGGTTACGCATAAATGTACAATTTTCTCCTCCAAGTGTACTGCCAAAAGCGTGATTCCAAGTATCTAATGCTTCCGAAAAAATCGAATTTTGAATCGTAATATTTACTGTTGGTAATTTATCTTCAATTTTGCCTGTACTGTCATTATACATGTGGCGATACATCGACATATTTTCATCTAAACCCCAACTTGCCGACACATGGTCAATCATAATATTTCCGATTGGATTTCCGCCAATTGAGTCGTCTCTACGTCCCACATTGGTTTCTCCTCTACGAAAACGCATGAAACGAATGACAACATCGTGCGTATTAATCCAAACCGATTCGCCCGCCACACAAACGCCATCGCCAGGGGCAGTTTGACCTGCAATCGTAATGTACGGAGCTCTAATAATTAAAGGTCTTTTGATGCGAATAATGCCCGAAACGTTGAATACGACCACTCTTGCACCACCTTGTTCGCACGCCCAACGAAGACTACCTTCGCCGTCATCATTCAAATTTGTTACTACAAATACTTTTCCACCACGTCCACCAAATGAATACGCTCCACCGCCTTCTGCTCCTGGAAAAGCAGGAATTTCAGCCTGTGGTAAGTCAATCGGACGAGCCGCCCAAGGAATGTAAGGTTTGCCATGAGTGGCATCATATTGAATGGTTTTCCATGCTTTTTGCCATGCAATATCCGACAAACGCCATGTTTCTTTTAATAAAGCGTCACTGGCTTTTTGTACAGAATCTGGAATAGCTGGATACTGTGCAAAAGATGTATTTTTACCTCCTAATAAGCTGATAAGGATTAGAAAAATTAAGTTACGTTTTTTCATTGTTCTATTAATAAAATCAAAAGTTGAAATGATAATTTACCCTATCTGTTGATGCACTGATTTGATAAGTTCGTATTTTGATTCAAAATTACTACGAATAAAATGCTACACGATATACAATTTTCTCTACAAATTATATGATTTTATCTTTGTACTATTTCAAGAATCAATTTTACATTTCAAATCTTATCTATCCTGCCTTGCCATTGCTTAATTTTGGCTATTATAAAAATATATGTAATATCTTATCTCATAGACAATTAGCCTAAATTTTATTACTATTCATCCTTTCATAATTTTCTGATTCAATATTTATCTCCATTTTAACAGTCTAATTCTTCCTTTCTTATTTAGACAACAAGGTACAATACAAAGAAAAAATAATACAAAAAAGCACTTTTTAGGAGAAGTACCTTTGTTTGGTAATTTACTTGTTTTTGGGCTATTGCTGATAAAGATCAAATCATCCATTTTTTGTAAACAGTTTCAATACTATCGTAAAACAACTGAAAAATAAGTCAAAAACGATTAAGGGTATTTTGTACAGATTGTGTCTTCTTATTACCAATTGAATAATTCAAAGAAAAAATTGATTAAATCATAGCTTATGAAAATGGTCGTAAATCCAACAATCGCACCAGAATTTATTAATCAGCCCGATGATTTTATCAAGCTGATGAATGAAAATGATGAAGACAATAAAAATGGAAAACTGGTTTTCTATGATGCAGAGCTATTAATTCGGAATGCTTTTGCGGAAAATCCACAAAAAGGCTGTGAATTATTATTTCGTCGTTATCACAAAATTTTGTGTAGTCATGCCGTTCGTTTTGTTTATTCAAAAGCCATTGCGGAAGATTTGGTGAGCGAAGTTTTTTGTCGATTCTGGAAAAATAAAACTTATTTATCGGTTACAACTTCCTATCGAATGTACCTCTTTCGTTGCGTTAGAAATGAGGCATTAAATCATATTCGTTCAGAATTTAAAGGGTTAGAAGGTATTGATGCAGCATACTCCAAAGAAATTTCAGTCGGTCAACGCCCCGATGATATTACGCAATTTGAAGAAATTTTACAGCAAGTTGAAAATTTAGTAGAATCACTAACGCCACAATGCAGAAAGGTATTTTTAATGAATCGTTTTGAAGGAAAAAAATACCACGAAATAGCTGAGGAATTACAACTTTCTCAGAAAACAGTCGAAGCTCATATTGGAAAGGCTTTATCACTTCTACGCAAAGGTTTACAACAACATTGGTTGGCAAGTGTACTAATTATGATGATGAGTAAAATGGATTAAGTGATAAAATGATTAATCCAATTACCTAATGATGAACACTTTACAAAAAAAGGATTTCCAATGAATACGAATATAACCAAAGAATTACTATTCAACCATTTTGCTCGAAAAACTTCCCCTTTGCAACGCCAACTTATTAATGATTGGCTGAAAGAGGAGAAAAATGAAGAGCTTTATTACCAATGGCTCGAACAGTGGGAACACCATAATTTACAATATTTACCTGATACCGAAGAATCTTTGAACCAATTTATTGGCTTCATGGAAATTGGTCAGGAAACGGCAATACTTACCTCTCCTTTTAACAGTGACAACGAGAACCGCCATTCTCAACGTTGGTACAAATGGGCAGTTGCGGCATCTATTTTTTTATGTTTGGGACTCTTAACTTTTGTTTTTAGAAATCACCTTTATTATCAAACGTATAGAACTCAAATTGGTGAAAGTCAGGCAATTAATTTGCCCGATGGCAGTAAAGCAGTTTTAAATGAAAATTCTACTTTACGTTTAGCTCGTTGGGGATTTGGTTCAGAAAATAGAGAAGTTTTTTTGACGGGTGAAGCCAGTTTTTCTGTAAAACATACCCTTGATAATCAGCAGTTTATCGTAAAATCTGAAAATCATTTCGAAGTGGTTGTTTTGGGAACAGAGTTTTCTGTTTACGCTCGTCAGCAGGGTTCAAAAGTGGTCTTGAAAAAAGGGAAAGTCAGAATAGAATACACCGAAGGAAATACGAAAAAACAGCTTATTATGAAACCTGGCGAATTGGTCAGTTTGGATAACCAAAACCATATTCATAAAAAAGTCGCCCTTATCAAACCTCAAAATGTTGAAACGAAAGACAATCGCTTCGTTTTTGAAGAAACCACCCTGCAAGAAGTAGGCTATCTTTTGGAAGAAAACTATGGATTGACCGTAGAAATAAAAGGCGATGAATTATCTCAAAGAGTGCTAATGGGTTCATTCAGAGCAGAAAATGTTGATGAATTACTAAAAACAATTTCAGAATTATTGAATATCAATGTGGTCAGACAGGGTAATCAAGTCATTTTGTCTGAATATTAACAACCTCACCCAAAACGTCAAACAATCTTTCAAATAAAATATACTATGAAAAAACGAATACACAAAACCGCTCAGGTGGGTTTAATGGTTACGCTTTTGCTTGTGGCAAAACAGCCCTGCTGGTCGCAGGCGTATGCTTCGAGTAAGCAAATTCATCCGCAAAGTGAGGCTCAAACGGAGTCAAATATCAAATTAAAGGATGCAATCCAATTATTAAAAAATCATTATGGCATTGAAATAATGTACGAATTGAAGTCGGTTGAGCGGTTTTCTGTAAAAACAAACGTTTATTCGGCTGAGAAAAATCTCAATCAAAATTTAGAACGTTTATTATCACCGTTCGGACTGACTTATAAAAAAATCAATAAGACTTCTTATATGATTTTGGAAGAAAAATCAGGCAAAGAGAGGGCTGAATCCAATGCTCGATTTCAAGAAAACGGAATCACCATCAACCCCAAAAATCCTAATGCCGATTTACAGATTGTGGAAAAAACTGCTGTCCTTGCTGTAAATGAACAAACCGTTTTTGGAAAAATTACTGACGACAAAGGCAATATTTTGGCAGGTGTAAATATCACGATAAAAGGCACGAATAAAGGTACAAGTTCAGACGAAAATGGACAGTTTAAACTCTCCGTTCCTGACGAAAATGCGGTATTAATTTTTAGTTATGTAGGTTATGGAAAACAAGAAATTACCGTTGGCAAACGCACTTCATTTGCTGTTTCGCTGATGATTGACCAAAAATCATTGGACGAAGTTGTTGTGGTTGGTTACGGAACGCAAAGCAAAAGAGCCATTTCGGGAGCAGTTTCGTCGGTTAATTTCAAGCAGTTTCAAGACCGTTCTTTTAGTAATGTTACACAAGCGTTGGCAGGACAAATTGCGGGCGTAAATATCTCGCAAGGACAAGGGGCTCCTGGGGTTTCACCAATCATTCGTATTCGGGGTGTAAGCTCAATTACGGCAGGAACAAATCCACTTTTTGTGGTGGATGGTGTGCCACTCGAAAACTTTAACCTTAATATGATAAATCCGCAAGATATTGAATCGGTGGAAGTGTTGAAAGATGCTTCTTCGGCAGCAATTTATGGTTCTCGTGGAGCAAATGGCGTTATTTTAGTAACAACCAAATTGGGAAAAGTTGGGAAAACAACCTTCAATATTGGCTACGAATCGGGCGTGCAAAGCGTAGAAAGAAGGGTAAAAATGATGGATGCTCAACAGTGGATTGACTACTACGTGGATGCCCATAATAATGCTTGGGTTGATTTGAACCCAGCAAAAAACAAGGCTTCTGACCCCAATAGTGTTCGTACTTCAACGTATCGTATTCCTGATGATTTTCTGACAAACCCGCAACAATTTGG
Organism: Arcicella sp. LKC2W; assembly: GCF_034931005.1. Lineage (NCBI taxonomy): Bacteria > Pseudomonadati > Bacteroidota > Cytophagia > Cytophagales > Flectobacillaceae > Arcicella > Arcicella sp. LKC2W. Next base: position 20,398 of record NZ_JAYGIN010000018.1, on the reverse strand, counting down.
GAAAGGTACTGATTGGCAAAGTGTCATGTTTAGAGTTGCTCCGTCGCAAAACTTTCAACTATCGGCTTCGGGCGGAACGGAGAAAACGCAATTTATGTTTTCTGCCTCATATTTGAATCAACAAGCAGTTTTGGACGAAAATTATTACAAAAGATTATCCATCCGTTCTAACATTAAACATCAATTAAGCGAGCAATTTACGATTGGTTTAAACTTAGGCGTAACCAGTATTTTTGACCGTACCGACGGAACGCAAGGTAAAAGTGATGTAGTAAGTTTGGGTTTGCAAAGCGACCCGATTTTTCCAATTTATAACGAAAATGGTAATATCGGCTACCGTGACCCCAACTCTGTTTGGAATAAATATGTGGCTTTCAACGACTTAAATTTATGGCATCCGTATTCTTTGACCCGTTACATTCACAAAGAAAACAAGACTTTCAATACGTTGGGAACGGCATTTTTGGAATATAAAATAATGGATGGCTTGAAATTACGAACCAGCATTAATGCCAATTTGTACAATACTCGCTACAACTCATATCGAGTAAATAAACAAGGTTACGGCTATTCGGGTATTTTGGCGGCAGAAGGATATTCTACCAGTGGCTATACGTTTAACTGGCTGAATGAGAATACGTTAAACTACGAAAAATCTTTTGGCGACCATAATTTAAGTGTTTTGTTGGGTTATTCAGCACAAAGTCAACGCAATGAATTTGCCACTTTAACATCTGGAAATTTCCCGAATGATTTAGTTGAAACGCTAAACGCAGGAGTAGTTTCAAGCGGTTTTACCAATGCTTCTGAATGGTCGATGCTTTCGTATTTGGGAAGAGCTCAATATAATTTTCAAAACAAATATTTTTTAACCGCCGCCATTCGTCGTGATGGAAGTTCTCGTTTTGGAGCTAATACTCGTTGGGGATATTTCCCTTCTGTTTCGGGTGCTTGGATGGTTTCGGATGAGAATTTTATGCAAAATGTGAAGGCTGTAAATAGCTTGAAATTCAGAGTGAGTTACGGAATGGCTGGTAATAATCAGATTCCAAATTATGGTTCAAAGAGTTTATTGAACTCCTCAAATTATGTTTCGGGCGGAACTTTAACACCAGGTTTAACGATTGCCAACATTGCCAATACCGATTTGAAATGGGAACGTACTACGCAATTTAACGTTGGCATTGACCTAAAAGCACTCAATAATCGCATTGGTTTATCGGCAGAATATTATAATTCAACGACTAATGATATGCTGTTAAACGTTCCTGTGCCAGATATTACAGGTTTTGCTACGCAATTAACCAATATTGGTAAAATGGAAAATACAGGGATTGAATTAAACCTAAATACCCAAAACATAAGAGGAAAATTCAATTGGTCAACTGATTTTAATTTTAGTATGAACCGTAATAAAGTATTGCAATTAGGGAAAACCAACGCCCCAATAACCTACACGGATTTTGTGGTAACGGTAAAAACCGAAGTGGGTCAGCCGATTTCTAATTTCTATGGTTATGTGGTAGATGGCGTTTTCAAAAATCAAGCAGCAGTAGATGCTTATCCGCATTATAGTACAACAAAAGCGGGCGACCCAATTATTAGAGATGTAAACGGTGATGGCAAAATTACGGTTGACGACCGCACAACTTTGGGGAATTATCAGCCCGATTTTACGGCAGGTTTAACCAATACTTTTTCATACAAAGGAATTGACTTGTCATTCATGTTTCAAGGAACATTTGGCGGAGAAATTGTGAATCAAAACTTCCGTTACTCAGGTTTTTGGAACAATGGGCGTAATATGTACGAAGGTGTTGCCAATCGTTGGCGTTCAGAAGCTAACCCCGGTGATGGTCAGCATTTTAGAGCAACCTTGGGTTTAACAGGTTTTCAAGACCAATTTAGTAGTTTGTGGGTTGAAGATGCCTCTTTCGTTCGTCTGAAAAACATCCGAGTTTCTTATGCACTTCCTACCTCAATCATGAGACATTTACCGATTAAAACGGCACGTTTTTATGTAAATGCTGAGAATGTTTTCTTGTGGAGTAACTATACCAATTATGACCCAGAAAATACAACTTACAATGCTTCGAGTTTCTCAGGTGAAGCCAACGGAAATACCTCAAGTGGATTAAATGCTTCTGGAAATGCACCAAATGGAGCTTTTGTGGGTGTCGATTATGGTTCATATCCAATTCCGAGAGTTATTACCATCGGAGCAAAATTCGATTTTTAGGCAGATATTCTCTGAAAGAACTTCTCGAAAGTAGAAGGAACTTTCGAGAAGTATAAAATGCACACATCACTTCCCGAAAGTTATTTACCCACAATGGATATTGTTTCGGGAAGTTCCTCAATCAAATATTAAAGAAAATGAAAAAAATAAAACAACTATATATCTTGCTCGCCTTATGTTTGACGGCGACAAGTTGCAGTGATTCCTTTCTGGAATTAGCACCCATTTCAAATGCCACCGCCGATAATTTCAAAACGGTTGATGATTTTGAATTAGCCGTAAATTCAGCTTATGCTTCTCTTTATACGATATATCATCCCGAAGGACCTATTTCGTATGTCAACGAACAAATGAGCGACAACGCAATTATGTTCAATATTTCGGGAATTCAAGCGGATAAATGGCAGTTTAAAGATTATTCTTTGATGACCACCAACACGATGCTTTATCAGTTTTGGCAAGATTATTACAAAGCCATTTTCAGTGCTAATATTGTGTTGAATAAAATTGAAGGAGCAAATTTAAATGCAACCTACAAAGACGAAGTAAAAGCTCAAATGCAGTTTTTACGAGCCTTATATTATTTCAATATGGTACAAACTTGGGGCGATATTCCGTTGGTAACTACGCCACTAACGGGCGATGAAGCCTACGCTATCTTGCGTTCGCCACAAGCAGCGGTGTATGAGCAAATCAAGAAAGATTTACTGTTTGCAGTGGATAAATTGCCTTTGTCATCAGCCATTGCAAGTGCCAAAGTTGGACGTGCCTCAAAGGGTGCGGCACAAACTTTATTGGGAAAAGTATATTTAACAATGGGCGACAAAGCGAATGCGGCAACCGTTTTGAAGGAAGTGGTAAATAGTAATCAATATGCTCTTTTGCCAACTTACGCAAGTCTTTGGGGACCAACTGTGAAAAATACGAAGGAGTCAATTTTTGAGATTCAATTTTTAGGTGGCTCTGCCTCAGCACCTTATAGCAGATATTACCAAACATTTTACCCTAATAATAATTTCTTGGGCTTTTACGGTTCGGGGATGAATCAAGTTACGGATGATTTATACAACGAATACGAAAGCAAAGACCCCCGTAGAGATTTGTCAATTGCTTTGGGATATAATAACGGAAATACATTTATCGCCCAAAAATATCCTATCAAATGGACGCATACAGCGGCAGTTTTAGGCAGTGGAAATCCATTATCAAACAACAATTTTATGGTATTGCGTTATGCCGATGTTTTGTTGATGTTATCAGAAGCAACTGGCGACCCAAGCTATTTAAACTTAGTAAGAAGTCGTGCAGGGCTACCAAAATTTGGAGAAGCTGGCTACCCAAGTGCTTATGGAACGGTTGATTTAGCGGTTGAACATGAACGCAGAGTTGAATTAGCTTTAGAATTTCATCGCTGGTTTGACTTGAAACGTACTAATAGAGCCGTTTCATTATTAGCACCAAAAGGAAAAGCCATTACCAACGATAAATTATTGTTACCAATTCCACAAATTGTACGAGCTCAAAATCCTGCCATTACCCAGAATGTAGGCTATAATTGATAAGTTTACAGTATTTCTTGCAAGACGAAAATTAGGATACAGATTCCAACATAGATTTATACAGATAAATATTTAACATCTGTGTAAATCTGTGTTGGAACATTTGTGTTATCTGTGTTCTAATTTTCGATAAATTTTAGTTTAATTCAAAACATGAAAAACATTCAGTCAAAAATCATTACAACATTCTTATTTTCAATCGTTTATCTATTTTCATTTTATTCAAAATCGCAATCAGGGCTTGAACGAATTTTGCCTTCGACAGCACAACAAAAGCAAGCGGCGAAACCTTGGGTATTTTGGTATTGGATTCAAGGAGGCGTGTCAAAAGAAGGCATCACTGCCGACCTCGAAGCCATGAAAGTACAAGGTATTGGTGGTGCTTATTTAATGCCAATTAAAGGTGTGAGCAATCCGCCACTTTATAGTCCTGCGGTGGAACAATTAACGCCTGAGTGGTGGGAAATGGTTAAATTTTCAATGTCGGAAGCCTCACGTTTGGGTTTAGAAATGGGTATGCACGTCAGCGATGGATTTGCGTTGGCGGGTGGGCCTTGGATAAAACCCGAAATGTCTATGCAAAAAGTGGTGCATTCTACCATAACAATTCAAGGCAATCAACGGTTTTTGGGCGTGATTCCTTTGCCCAAAATCAATGAAAATTACTATAAAAACATTGCTATTTTTGCTTATAAAATACCCCAGAATTACACTTCAACCACCAACACAATTCCAGTTATAACTTCCAACAAATCAGGCATTAATCCACAATTTTTAGTAAAAGAAGGTAATAAAGAAAGTTTCAGATTAGACGAAAAAGGGTGGATTCAATACGCTTTTGAAAAGCCATTTAATCTTAGAAATATCACGATAAAAACAGGTGGAAATAATTATCAGGCTCAACGATTATTGATTGAGGCAAGTAACGACGGACAAAATTTCAAAACAATCACTCGCCTCGAATCTCCACGACACGGTTGGCAAGATACCGATGCCGATGTTACGCACGCCATTTCCCCAACAACGGCAAAATATTTTCGATTTGTGTACGATAAAACGGGTTCAGAAGCAGGTTCGGAAGATTTGGATGCTGCCAAGTGGAAACCTGTCTTAAAATTAATTGGTTTAACACTTTCAAGCGAGCCAAGAATTCATCAATACGAAGGAAAAACAGGCGAAGTTTGGCGAATTAGCAAACAAACAACTACGGCACAAGTAGCTGATAGTCTGTGCATTCCGTTAAAAAATATCATTAATTTAACCGATAAAGTCGATGTAAATGGACAATTGAACTGGAATGTTCCCGCAGGAAATTGGCAAATTATACGCATGGGTCATACCTCAACGGGACATAAAAACGATACCGCAGGTGGTGGAAAGGGCTTGGAATGTGACAAATTTAATCCCGAAGCCATCACTTTACAATTTGAGAATTGGTTTGGGGAAGCCCAAAGACAATTGGGCGAAGAATTGAGCAAAAAAGCCTTAAAAGTCTTTCACGTGGACAGTTGGGAATGTGGGAGTCAGAATTGGTCGAGTAATTTTTTAACTGAATTTAAGCAAAAAAGAGGCTACGATTTATTTCCCTATTTATTAGTAATGACGGGTTTACCGCTTGAAAATACCCAAACGTCTGAACAAGTTTTATTTGATATTCGCCAAACGATTTCGGAATTGGTGGTGGATAAATTTTACAAAACCTTAGCAGAGTTAGCTTATAAAAAAGGCGTGATTTTTACCGCTGAAAGCATTGCCCCAACCATGACCAGCGATGGATTGGCACATTATAAATTGGTGGATATTCCGATGGGAGAATTTTGGCTGAATAGTCCAACCCACGACAAACCCAATGATATGATGGATGCCATTTCGGCAGCTCATATTTACGGAAAAAATATCATTCAAGCGGAAGGATTTACGACGGTAAGAATGGCGTGGAATGAACATCCTGCTATGCTAAAAACTTTGCAAGACAGAAATTATTCACTGGGAATCAACAAGTTAGTTTATCATGTTTTTACGCATAATCCGTGGATGAACCAACAACCTGGCATGACGCTGGACGGTGTGGGCTTGTATTTTCAGCGTGACCAAACTTGGTGGAAACCCGCCAAAGCATGGGTAGAATACGCAGAACGTTGTCAGACTTTGCTTCAAATGGGAAAACCTGTGACAGATTTAGCCATTTTTACGGGTGATGAAGTGCCAAGACGTTCGATTTTACCCGACCGTTTGGTGAATACTTTAACGGGATTATTCAGCAAAGAAACGCTTGAAAATGAACAAAAAAGGTTGATTAATGAAGGCGAACCACTCCGACAAATTCCTGCGGGTGTAAGCCATTCTGCTAACATGGCTGACCCCGAAAAGTGGGTAAATGCCTTACAAGGTTATCAATACGACTCTTTTAACCCCGATGCTTTGCAAAATATGGCAACGGTCAAACATGGGAGCGTTCAATTTTCGGAAGGGAACGCCTACCCTATTTTAGTTTTTCCTTCAACCCTAAAAATGAATCCAAATAGCCAAGCCATTGATGCAAAAACAGTGGCAAGTATGTTGAAATTAGTGAAGGCGGGAGCAACGATAATGGTGGGTAAAAAACCAACGGTAGCTATTAGTAAATCAGAAAATCAGTCCTTTCAGAAGAATTTAAACGAGTTATGGGATGGGAAATTTTTAACGCAAAAAGACGATTCAAAAACGATAATTTATAAGCAATTAGGTAAAGGGAAAATCATCAAAACCCCTTTTGAAGCTACTTCTTTGGATAAATTAGGCATTCAAAGAGATTTAATTGTAACAGAAGAAAAAGGAATCTATGCCCAAAATATTGCTTGGACACATAGACAAGTGGCAGATTTTGAACTCTATTTTATCTCAAATCAGGTAGAAAAAACTCGTCAATTGTCATTTTCTTTGAGAGTAAATCAGCCATTTGTGTATTTGTACAATGCCGTTTCTGATGAATTAACAGCCGTTTCGAATACTGTTAAAGATGGTAGAACTCAATTAAAAATTAATCTTGAAGTCAATGGTTCAGTTTTCGTAATATTCAGCAAAAAAGCCTTAAACGCAACGCCAAACTATTCTTTATCCGTTTCAAAAACTATTCAAGGGGCTTGGAATGTTACTTTTGACGATAAAAATGGAGGCATCAAAACGCCACAAATATTTGATAAATTGAGTGATTGGTCGGTGAATCAAGATAGTTTGATTCGTTATTTTTCAGGAACGGCAACGTATCAAATTTCATTTCAAATTAATAAAACGCAAAAACGCTATTGGTTAGATTTAGGCGAAGTTGCTAACATTGCCAGTATAAATGTCAACGGAATTAATTGTGGGATAGCTTGGACAGCTCCGTATCGGGTAGAAATCACCAAAGCCATTCGGGAAGGAGAAAATAAATTGCGTATCGAAGTGTCAAATACTTGGGCGAATAGGCTGATTGGCGACCATAAATTACCAGAAAATCAGCGTATTACAAAAACGACTGCACCATTCAGATTAACAGAAAAAGCATTAGAAAAATCGGGATTATTGGGAGAAGTGAAGTTGTTGGCAGAGTAATATAGAAACTATTTTAGGTAGAACTTTCCGAAAGTAACAATTCCTTTCGGAAAGTTGAACCAATAACCTCACCAAACATAATCGCCTGCATCATAATTTTCGTTTGAAGCGACCAAAAGTATGGCATTATTTCTAAAATTATCCAATGAATTCCATTCCTCAGGTTTCAGAAGTAAACATTGATTGGAAGAATTTAGGGTGTACGATTCTACCAATTCCTTCTGTTTTACTGTAATATCAACACTGCCATTGATACAAATAAGTGCTTGATGAGCCTTTTTTTCATGCTCATTTCCTTTCACAAATCCGTCCGCATTTTTAATAAAATAAACGCTTTTATAGTTTTGTGGAAATAGGTTTTCAACAACCGTTAGTTCTCCTCTTTCATCAATAAATTGTGGTAGAAATATTAACTTCGCCATAGTTGTAAATTTTAAGAATTATAAGGTATAATAAAAAGTCGTCTTCAGATAAAGACGACTTTTAGGCATTATTTTACTTTACTTAATCAATTATTGTAAAGGTTCAAAAGAACCGCCCCAAGTGTTATTTTGGACAATTTTTGGGTTGTTATTAATTGCTCCAGTCGGAATCGGGAAGAAATAATATCCTGAATTAAATTTAATTGCAGGTCTTGTCATCAAAGCGTTTTCAGTAACCGTTACGGTCAAATACTTTGTGTAAACATCATCTAATGGCAAGGCATCACGAGTTGTTGCGAAATCCGCAGGCACGCCCGTTGTTTTTAGTGAAATAACCACTTTCGAGCCTTTTTTACCATTCAATGTTGATTCTAACAATCTCCAACGACGTAAATCCCAGAAACGTTTTCCTTCAAATGCAAACTCAATTTGTCTTTCTGCTAAAATGGCTTTGAACATTTCGGCACGAGACATATTTGCTTTTAATCCATATAAACCATCTGTTCCTGCTTCAATTCCTGCTCTGGCACGTACCGCTTTTAATTGAGTATATGCTTCATCTAATTTACCAATTCCTGTTGCACTTTCTGCTAAATTTAATAACACTTCAGCGAAACGAATTTCCATCCAATCTGTTCCTGAATAAATGGTATTAGAAAAATCAAGCGTTGAACTGGCAACATCAGAGGTTTGTAATGCTTTTCGACAATAAAAACCTGTATTTGAAGGGTTTGTACCGTTATTTTCAATACTTTTTCCAGCCACTTGATAAGTCCACAATCTACTGTTTGGCACATTTGTCATCAACCAATTACAACCGTTGAAAGCAATTGTTTTATCAAAACGTGGGTCACGATTTTTATAAAATGTTTGGTCAGTATAAGCATATTTACTACTGGCATCTCCTGCGACTTTACCATCTTTCATCGGATAGGCTTTCACTAAATCCCAAGATGGAATATTAGAGCCACCACCTGAAACGGTAGAATATCTTGGACGATTACTGGCTTCCCACCCACTGTTTCTTCGTTGTTGGTCACCTGTTGAGGTATTATAACCTGTCACAAAAACGGCTTCAGTATTGCCCGATTCAGTAAACCACATTTTGCCATAATCAGCAAATAATTTTGACCCACTTGCCGTCAAAATATCAAAAGCATTCTTGTTGGCATCATAAGACGTTTGCCATTTAGTTGCTACATCATTGGGATTAAATTGTGGACTGGCGGCATACATCAAAATTCTTCCTTTCAAAGCAGCAGCAGCACCTTTTGTAATTCTCCCCCAATTGGTAGCAGGTGTTGCCCAAGTGCTTGGTAAATATCTGATGGCAGTATCCAAGTCAGCTACCATTTGATTGTAACATTCAGTAGTTGAGTTTCTTCCAACAAACGTGGCTTCACGAGCTTCAATACCTACGGCATATTGCGGAGTGGTCACCATTGGAACACCACCATAAAGTTTTACTAATTCAAAATATCTCCATGAACGAAAAAATAAAGCTTGTGAAACTAATCTTCTTTTTGCTCCAATGTCCATTTTAGTATCAACATTCAAATCATAAATAAAAGAATTGATAGTTCTTATTTTTCCATAATTATTTGTTGCACTCAAACCTGTTCCGAAGTCACCAATATCTGTAATTAAAAGCGTTCCCTCTAAAATTCTATTCTCTGTACTACTCTGATTATAGGACTCTTCTGAGAATAAACTACCTCCAATATTACTGATTGATGATGTTCCTCCCCAATCTGGCAAGTTTTGGTTATAAATATAACTCAAAGCTACGTTGGCTAATACTGAATCACTCGCAACCACTTCTGGAGAAGCAGCACTTAAATCTGTTTTGTCTAAAACATCAACGCAACTCGACAGTCCAAGCACTGAGCAAAATAGCATTGATAAAATATATTTATTTTTCATAATTTCTTTCATATTTTGATTGGACATGAATCCAAAATTCTTTGTATTGAGTCAATAGTAGTCGTGTTTGGTGCTTTATTGAGCCACACGCCCAAACACCGATTCCAATTATAAATTCAAATTCAAACCGAATGAGAATGAACGTAAAACTGGATAAACATCATACGAACCACCATATTGTTTGTAACTGTATGGATTATATAAATTCAGCGGGTTTGTTGAAGTTAGATAAAATCTTGCCCCAGCAATACGTAGTTTTTGTGCAACCGTTGAAGGTAATTCATAAGATACATTAAGGGTTCTTACTGCCATTTGGAATGAACTTTTAAACCAAAAATCCGAATCTACTTGATTTTGCGACCTAAAGAAAGGACTTGCATAAGTAGCACCTGTATTTTCTGGAGTCCAGTGGTCAGTCAAGAATTGAGGTAAATTTGTTGCTGCTGCCACTTGAGCCGTTGCTGTTGAAGAAGTGGTACTCCATCCTCTTGCACTTGATTCAATAAGTGCCTGCCCACCAAACGAACCTCCGATATTAAAGGAAACCGATAAACGTTTATACGTTGTTGAAAAATTGACACCAAAACCGTAGTGGTTGTCTTTTTTGTTTGTCAAATAAGTACGGTCACTATCATCAATTTTACCATCTGGAGCGGTATAAGAGAAATTACCATTTTCGTCAGCAGTTGTTGATTTTGCACCGTACAAATCTTCATAATAAAGCATTCCTGGAGCTGGTTTTGTACCAAAAATTGTATAGCTTGGATATTTTGCCAAAAGTGCCTCAACGTCAGCTTGTGTTCTCAACATTCCAAGACAACGTAATCCAAGAACTCCTTGGTCGGTTGATTTTCCTGTTGGGTCATAAAGTGTTCCTTTCAAACCTTTATCATAATCAACCGTGATTTGTTTGTTATCGCTCCAAGAGAAAAACCCTCTGATATTATAAGACCAATCCGTAGAAATTTTGCTTTTCCAACCTAAAGAAAGTTCTGTACCGAAACCGTCGATTGTTGCGAAGTTTTCAGAAGGTAAAGCAGCACCAACCGTTAACGGAACAGATGACGTAATACTTGTAAGCATATTATAACGGTGGTCATAGAATGCGTCAAAAGTTAAACTAAGTCTGTTATTTAAAAATGCGGCATCAATACCTGCATTTAGTTTTGTGTTATCATCCCATTTCACACTTTCATTTGCCATTGCATTTTTCAAACGGATAATACCTGCACGGTCAAGATTTCCTCCAAATACAGGGCCATTTCCAGTTTGAATTAAGTTATAGCTTTTCAACCAGTTATATGGTCTTGTATTATCCATACCCGAAAGCCCTCCTGAAAGTCTAACTTTCAACATATCAACCCATTGAGTGGCAGGTTTGAAAAACGGTTCTTCTGAAATAACCCAACCCATTGATAATGCAGGGAAAGTTCCCCATCTATTTTCTGGAGCAAAGTTGGTCGAGGCATCACGTCTGATTGAAAATTCTAATAAATATTTATTCGCATAACTATAATTCAAACGACCTGCAAAAGAAAGTCTGCCTGATTCTGTTTCTGATTCTGTAACCGTACCAACGCCAGCACCCGCAGCAGTACCGCCTAAACCATAACCAATATTATCTTGAGCTCCACTAACCAATCTTTCAATCATTGCTGAAGTTCCGTCGGTATATCCTTCTGATTGTTCAAATAATGTTACGGCTGAAATAGAGTGCTTTCCAAAGTTTTTATCATAAGTCAAATAACCATTCAATTGATACGAATCTCCATAAGTTGGGTTTAGACGGACTCTGTCACCATTATTCAAAGCGGCTACACTTTTTACACCACCACCATAAATATGCTTATTAGTTCCTAACATATTGAAGGTATAAACATTATAAAAAGTACCAAATTGTTTACCCCAATCATTTTCAAAATTCTTATTGAAATTAGCTCGTGCTTTTAATCCTTGAATAAATGGAAAGTCATATTCTAAACTGGCATTAACGTTGAAACCATTATTTCTTGAAGTTGTATAATTATTGGATTTTTGTGCTTCAAAAAAATGGAAGTTTTCATTTGAGTTTGAATTACCTCCTGTATAAATATTTACAGGATAGCCGTCAACATACAGTGGTTTGAAGGGAGAAACGTACAATAAACTTGAAAAATCTTTTTCCGTATTTTCACCACCCTGTTTCAAAAAGTACATTTTCTTTTGTGATAAGTCGCCTGCAACTCCCAAACTTGCTTTTACATTTTTCGCAACTTTTACCTCCGTACTCGCTCTAAATGTCCATTTATTAAAAGAAATATTATCAAAATTGGCATCTTGTTCATTGTAAGTAATACCCGCAAAATAAGTAGCACGGTCGCTACCACCACTTACATTTAGGGCATGACGAGTTACGTGTGAAGGCTTCCAAGCTAAACTTAACCAATCCTGACTATTCGCTTTGAAATGGTCTAATTCGTCTTGTGTATAAATAACAGAATTGACATCTGTTACTTTTTTACCGCCCATAAAGTTGTAATCATTCGCAAAAGTTGCCAGCTCATAGCCATTCATCATAGAGGGCAAATTGGCGTTCGAAACTCCATAAGAGGTACTATATGAGAATCTTGGCACACCATTTTTACCTTTTTTGGTCGTAACTACCACAACCCCATAACCACCTCTTGCTCCATAAATGGCAGCGGCAGCATCTTTTAGAATTGAAATATTTTCAACTTCCGACACATCCAACGTGTTAAAATCTTCTTCTGAACGAATTACATTATCAATAACATACAATGGACGAAGACTACCGCCATCTTTTGACAATAAACTTGGGTTACGAATCGTGATTTGGGCAGCCTCACCAGGGCGACTTGTACCTCCAGAAACACCAACTCCAGGTTGTTGTGATACCAAAGCAGCAGACAAACTATTTACAGGAATATCCTCAATGGCTTTCATGTCAATTTGAACAACCGCACCTGTTAAGTGACTTTTCTTTTGCTGAGCATAACCAACAACCACAACTTCGTCTAATGCTGCATTATTTTCTTCTAAAACAATATTGATATTACTTCTGTCACCAACCGAAACTTCTTTGGTTGAATAACCAACCAAGCTAAAAACCAACGTTTCATCGCCTTTGGTTACGTCTAACTTAAATTCACCTTTTGCATTTGATGATGTTCCAGTTTTAGTTCCTTTTATTCTAATACTTACCCCTGCTAAAGCTAAACCGCCAGCATCTTTGACAGTCCCAGATACAGTTTGATTAGTCTTTACAGCAATATTGGAAATTCTATGGCGAGCGTTTGAGGCTTGGACACCATCCACGAAAGGCGAACCTCCCATAAATTGTGCGACTAATAATAAAGTACAAGTCAGTTTTGTAGCTTTACTAAAATCGGATTGAGATTGTAAAAATAAATTCATCTGAAAAATGTTTAAATTTAGGACACTGATGGAACTTCCGTACTAATTTGACTTATAAATTCCGAATGTTAAATGGGTTGAAATTCTTTAAAACTTAGTTACTAACACTTGATTTGGTAGCATTCTTTTTCGCTTCTTCTCTCTCTCTTATTTTTTTTTCCCAAGCGAGGCTCACAACTTTCATGTCGATACCTTCTTTGGATAAATAATTATTAATTCGTCCTTTGTATTTACCAAACCAAGCGTGTTTTTTATCTGACGACTCGGCATCCATGGCGTGTTCCCGGGCTTCGTACAAATAATTATAGAGTTGCTTCTTCTGTTTCTTGCTCAAATCTGGCATCATTTCTTGATAAGCACGAAAGGTATTTGGGAAAACACTATATGTCATTCCATTTTTCACTCCTTCTATTTGCTCTTTTGATAATTCATGTCTCAAACTTTTCAAATAGTCTTTGTGTATTTGGTTCAACTGATTTTCAGAATCGGACGTATAAATCTTGGAAAGTGAATCGGCTTTTGATTTTGGATTATCCTTCACAATCGTTTTCAAATTTGCCTTACGAACTTCATGAAAATCGTTTAACTTTTTGTATTGATTCGCAATAATATCTCGGACGATAATAGCTTTTAAAGTATCGGAAATGTTAAGACTTTTGACAATTTTTGCAGCTCTTTCTGTTACTACTTTTTGATAAGACGACTCATTTTTACTTTTATCTTGAGCGTGGATTTGCAAACAACAAAAGGCGATGATGAAGGTTAATATTTTTTTAATTTCATTCATTATTTTATATGGGTAAATTATCTTTTTGCATCAATTAGCATTTGAACGAAAATCGGTAATTAAGGTAATATTTTATTGGTTTTTATAGGAGAGTACATGATAGTTTTTTGCACTTTTTACGATTTTTATAGTCGTATTTTTTCAAAATAGTTAAATCTTCCTTTCAAAAACTAAAACCTTCAAACAATTAAATCCATAAACATTTGACAAACAAGTACTTAATTATAATTTTCAATAAAAACAGACTCAATAATTTAGGAGAAAACCCTTATCTGAAATACACCAAATATTACTATTCTTTTAAATCTTCTAAGAGAAGTTCTATTTTCGATACAAAATTCACTATTAGAGTAGGATTTTTTGTGCATTTTTTTATCAACTTAGTGTACGATATTGTCATAATTAAAATTAGAATCATTATATTTTATCATTATCGCTAATATTTTGACAATTCAGGGTCATTTTGTATGATTTCGAGAGAAAGTAGAAATATACAAATAGTGTCTTTTTGATAAAAAACAAGCATAAAATGAAGCCTTTATTTCAAAAAGTACCTGTAAAACTTGAGAGTTCTTTTATCATTCGACATGATGTAAGACCCAATTTTGGAGGAATTTGGCATTATCATCCAGAACTGGAACTTCACTATATCATCAAAGGTGAAGGCGTGAGATTTATTGGTGATAATATTAGCAATTTTTCACACGGGGAAATCGTATTAGTGGGCGAAAATTTGCCACATACTTGGCGTTGTAAAGAGGAGTATTTTCAGAATGACCCAGATTTGAAAGTTGAAGCTGTCGTGATACAATTTTTGCCCGATTGCTTAGGAAAAAGCCTTTTGAGTCTCCCTGAAGCGTATTTATTGCCAAAACTATATGAAAGAGCAAAGTCGGGATTGGTAATTACGGGAAATACGAGAGAGAAATTAACTCATCTTTTGACAGCCATCCCAAAGGCACAAAATTTGGAGCGTTTATCGTTGATGTTATCCATTTTGCACACCCTCGCAGAAAGTGATGAATACGAAAATATTGCTAACGGACAGACTTTTTATCAATCAAATGAGTCGGATACGATACGTCTAAACAAGGTTTGTAATTATACTTTGTCTAACTATAAAAAAGATATTACTTTGGAGGAAATTGCGGCAATTAGCAATTTGAGTGTAACGTCGTTTTGTCGGTATTTTAAATTGATGACCAAGAAAACTTACTATGACTTTTTAATTGAAATTAGAATTAGTCATGCGTGCAGAGCATTGGTAAAAGACCATTTACCAACTGAAGTTATCTGCTTTGACTGCGGTTTTAACAATGTTTCTAATTTTTATCGTCATTTCAAAAAAGTAACAGGGATTACTCCGTTGGAGTATAAAAGAAAATATCATACAAAATAAGGTTCTGCCGTTTTGTATGATATTTTCGACAGAACCTTATTTAAAATTTATTCGAGAATTATTTGTTTCCCCTTCAAATCCTTAATTTCTTTTAGTTGATTATTATACCGAATCGTACAATTATTCCCTGATTTACCATCAATTTGCAAGTAATTCACTTTGCCGTTTTTCCAAGAAAAATCAAGAGTAAAACCACCTCTGGCACGAATTCCTTTGACCGAACCGTCTTTCCAATCGGCAGGAAGTGCTGGTAAAATTTCAATATTCTCACCTTGACTTTGCAATAACATTTCGGCTATTCCAGATGCTCCACCAAAATTTCCATCAATCTGAAAAGGTGGATGAGCATCAAATAAATTCAAATATGAGCCTCCTGCCCCACTCGCAGGACGAAGTAACATTTTTATCATTTTCAAAGCGTGTTCACCTTCCAAAAATCTTGCCCAAAAGTTGATTTTCCATGCTAAACTCCAACCTGTTCCTTCATCTCCTCGATAAATTAACGACTGTCGGGCAGCTTTCATCATCGTTGAATCTGTCCAATTAATATCATTTCCTGGAAAGACGCCCCATAAATGAGAAACATGACGATGTTTGTTTTCGGGGTCATCTTTGTCTTCAAGCCATTCTTGCAATTGTCCATATTTTCCAATTTTGTTCGGGGCAATTTGAGCATATTTTTGTGCCAAAGTATCACGCAATTCTTTATCAATTCCCAAAATTTCACTGGCATTAATACAACTTTTCAATAACTCTCTTATAATTTGATGATCCATAGTTGGACCAATCACCAAACCACCTTGTTCTGGTGAATTGGAAGGAGAACTTACTAAAAAGCCCGTTTTAGGGTCTTTCACCAAAAAATCCACAAAAAACAAAGCAGCATTTTTCATCAAAGGATAGCCAGTTTCTTGAAGAAAATTTTTGTCTTGTGTAAATAAATAATGTTGCCATAAATGTTGACTTAGCCAAGCACCGCCCGTAACCCAAATGCCATGATTTGAGGCATTTATCGGAGCAGTTCCACGCCAAATATCAGTATTGTGATGCACCACCCAACCACGAGCATGATAATATTTTTGAGCGGTTTCTTCTCCACGTTTTGCCAAATCCTTAATCATATTAATCATTGGTTGATGCAAAGCGGATAAATTCAGCACTTCCGCACCCCAATAATTCATTTGAGCGTTGATGTTTGTGGTGTATTTACTTCCCCAAGGTGGCGAAAGCAAATCATTCCAAATACCTTGTAAATTAGCAGGTTGCGTGTTGGGACGAGAGGATGAAATCAATAAATATCTACTATATTGAACATAAAGTGCCGCTAAATTAGGGTCGTTTTCTGTTCCAAATTTTTCTAAACGAAGGTTCGTCGGTAAGTTTTCGTTCGGAGATTTCCCTAACTCGATGGCAAATTTATCATAATAGGATTGATATTCATCTTGATGATTTTTAAGGATTTGCGAGTATTTTTTTCCTTTCAAATTAGCCATCGTAAATTGACATTTAGTGCTTGAATTAGCTGAAACATCATCGTAATTGACAAAATTTGTTGCCGCAGTTAAATAAAGTGTAGCTTCGTCTGCTCCTTCCACAGAAATTTTTTCATCAGTAATTTTTACTTTCCCATTTTTGGTTTGAATCCGTAAAAATGCGTCTCCTTTCAAGGCTCCATTTCTTACTTTTACGGATAATGAAATGGTATTTTCGTTAATTTTCTTGGTAATAAAATGTTTATGTGGGCTGTTTAGTAATGCTTCAAAATCAATACTTTTCAATTTATCGGCGGATAGGTGAACAGTGATAACTTGGTCGGGCTGGCTGGCAAAATAGGTTCTTTTAAATTGAATTCCAGAGGCAGTAAATGAAGTTTCGGAAATTGCCTTTTCTAAATTTAAAGAACGTCTATAATTGGTGTACGCATTGATTTTTTTAAACTTCAACAATAAATCCCCAAATGGCTGATAATCAGCTTGATATTTGCCAATGGCAGGCGGTTCATCATTTTGAATTTTGTATTTCCAAAGTCCATTGAGCGAAATTTTCTTTTGTTCATCGCCTAAAATGTACATTGAAATGGGTTTTGTTGTGTCTTTATACCCTGCAATTCCACCTTTATCGGCATAATTGAGGACTAAAATAGCAATCAGATTCTTGCCTACTTTTAATACATTTGCAGGAATGATATATTTTCTTGGTTCAAGATTATTGGTTGAACCCACCAATTGACCATTCACATAGGTAAAGTCTTGGTCACGAATTCTATTCAAATCTAAAACAACCGATTTTCCCATAAACTCTTGTGGGATTTCAACAATTGTTCTCAACCATACAGCTCCATCCAATCCTTCAAAACCGACGGCTTCCCAACCTTCATAACTTGGCACTTGCATCGTTTTCCATGAAGAATCATTGAAATTTTCTGAAGCGGGATTTCCACCTAAACCCTTTAATTCTTGGATTTCAGACAACCATTTTTCTCTATCACCTTCTTTGCTTTTCAGTCCCAAAAAGTGTTTTTCTGCTAATGCTTCTGCTTCTTTTTGTTTGCCTTCTTGTAGCAATTGCCGAATTTGTGGAAGGTATTTTGCGGCATCATCACGGTTATAATTTCGGGGTTCGCCAGTCCAAAGGGTTTCTTCATTAAACTGAATTTTATCTTCTTGAATACCTCCAAAAATCATTCCTCCCAATCTTCCATTCCCTATTGGAAGGGCATCTGTCCATTTCTGAGCAGGTTTATCGTACCATAATTGATAGTTTTGGGCTTTAGAATTTGTTGAAAAAACTAAAAGAAAAAGAAGAAACGCCGAGAAAAAATAAGTTGAAAATCTGGAAAGCATATCGATTAAATTTAGGTTCAATTGGTATTTTATCTAAAAGCAATTTTCTATAAAAATCTATTGGTTAATTCAATAACTGAATTATGCACTTATCAATGCAGAACCGCTAACGGGGTGAAAAACCGCCGTTAGGGTTGTGTCCGAAAACCCTAACGGCGGTTTTTCACCCTGTTAGCGGTTAATTAATGTCAAATTTAAAATTTTGCTTTTCTGAATATATAATTCCAAAAAATAAAACACAACACTAACTTTAGCACTTACCCAAACTAAAACTACGTTTCACATCCAATTTTTGCCATATCACTTAATTTTTTATTGATAGATTCTTCAAAAAGAATACATTTGAAATATTTTCTCCAATTTTCCCATGTCAAAAAATCCAACTATCCGAAAATTTGTTTGGGGTGTATCATTTTTGGTAGCTCTTTTCGTCAATTTTCCAATAATCATCATTAATTTACCATTCCTAAAACAGTCATATACAACCGTATTAGACATTGGTTTTCAGATTGTTACCTGCTTCATTTATTCTATTTTTGCCATTCATTTTACTTACAAAAACATTCAGAATAAAGTCAGTAAAACCAAACAAATTGCATTTGGATTTATGCTCTTTGTGGCATTTGTAACTGTATTATCGCTTATCAATATTTTCGTTGTTCGCCTTCCTCCAAAAATGATTCCTACCATCATGATGCGAGGATTTCTCATTGCGATAATTGCCTATTTTTTCAGTAGATTTTTAATTGAAACCGATAAGAAAAACGAAGCTTTATTAGAAAATGAGCAGTTGAAACATGAAAACTTACTGAATCAACTCAACTCACTCAAAAATCAATTAAATCCACATTTTTTATTTAATTCTTTAAACACACTCAGTTGGCTTATCAATGAAGATAAAGAACGTAGTCAACTTTACTTACAAAAACTGTCTCAAGTTTTGAGGTATTCTCTGAGTATGCAAGAACAGCCTTTGGTTTTTCTCAAGGAGGAATTAACGTTGATGGATAATTACATTTTTTTACTTCAAATGAGGTTTGGTGAAAATCTCAAAATTGTAAAACATATTGAGGGTAGTGATAAATTTAAAATTCCACCACATTCATTACAATTACTTATCGAAAATGCCATTAAACATAACATTGTGTCTTCGTTAAAACCACTAACGATTAAGATTGAGGTTGAACCAGAAGAAAAAATTATCAAAATTAGTAACTCCATTAATTTGAAATTGAACTCAAGTGGTACAGGAATTGGATTAGCAAACCTCAGTGAGAGATTCAAAATCTTGGTTGGAGAAGAAATTGATATTTCTCAAAACGAGGAATTTACAGTGATTTTACCCTTAATATCATGAAAATAGTCATTGTTGAAGATGAGCCAGCGGCAGCCAATCAATTAAAGTTTTTATTAAATCAGCTACATATTGAACATGAAATTCTGACAACTATCGAGAGCGTAGCGGAAGGAATTGTGTGGTTTTCAGAACATGAAAATCCTGATTTAATATTTTCTGACATTCAATTGGCAGATGGAATATCATTTGAAATTTATGAGCAAATTGAGTTAAAATCTGCCATTATTTTTACGACTGCCTTTGATGAATTTGCCATTCGTGCTTTCAAACATAATAGCATTGATTATTTGCTGAAACCCATAGATTCAGCCTCGTTAAATTTTGCCATCGAAAAGTTTAATAATCAACAATTAATGAAAGACGAATTGTTGAATTTGCTTATTAAACAGCAGGTATTTTCAATAAAAAATTATCGAAAAAGTTTTTTGGTAAGGTTTCGGGATAAATTATTGCCCATTAAAAGTGAAGAATTTGCCTTTTTTTATATTGAAAACGGTCTGGTTTACGGACAAGTTTATGACGGAAGAAAATTTATTTTAGATTTCAAACTTGATGATTTAGAAACTCAACTTGACCCTGTTGATTTTACAAGAGCCAATCGGCAATATATTCTTTCAAGAAATTGTATTTCTGAATTAGTGGGATTCATCAATAGTCGAATAAAAGTAAAAACAACTCCTACTGCACCCTCCGATATTATTATTAGTAAAGAAAAAGTAACCTTATTTAAAAAATGGTTTGAAAATGTGATTTAATTCTCTTTCGGAATTATCTACTATTTGTCGCAAGACAAAATTAGCCCACGGATAGAACAGATAAAACAGATTTACACTGATTTTTCTTTAAATTTATCCGTGTAAATCCGTTGAATCAGTACAATCT